>DATGTY010000394.1:0-4914 GCA_035301605.1 Chitinophagaceae bacterium
TTCTACGATTTTCTTTCTCAAATTCTTGACATGCTGATAAACAAAATCAAAATTTACCAGGTTATCTGCATAATCTCCCCATAGATGCTCTGCAATAGACTGCCGGGTAAGCACACTATCTTTATTAAGCATAAAATATAACAACAAAGCGTACTCTTTGGGCGTAAGTGTCAACTTTCTTCCTTGAACGCTTGCTTCCATTTTATTGGTACTGATTTGAATTTCATTAAAACAAACCTCCTCCTCCCCTTTTAAAAACTTGCGCCTGTAAATTGCTTTAATACGCGCATTGAATTCTGCCAAATGAAAAGGTTTGGTTAAATAATCATCGGCTCCCAATTCCAATCCATTCACTTTGTCATCCAGTGCATTTTTTGCCGAAATAATCAAGACCCCGCATTTTTTCTTATGAGCCTTAATAAAACGCAAAACATCCAAGCCATTTCCATCCGGAAGCATAATATCCAAAACAACACAATCATAGGAATACAGCGCTAGTTTCCCGACTGCTTCCGTATAATCTTTTGCCCATTCACAGACTAAACCTTCATTAAGAAGATAATCTAAAATATTTTGTGCAAGCTCATTATTATCCTCAATAATTAAAATCTTCATCGGGCAGGAAGATACTATATTATTCGAAAAAAACTAAATCCTTTATTCAGGAATGGCACTCAACAACTTACGCGTATAAGCCGATTGGGGATATTTAAAAATTTGTTTCGCCGTATTCAATTCTTCAATTCTTCCCTTATTCATAATCATGATACGATCACTAACAAATTTAACCACCGATAAATCATGAGAAATAAAGATACAGCTAAATCCAAACTCGTCCTTTAATTCTAAAAGTAAATTAAGAACTACCGCCTGCACACTCACATCTAAAGCGGAAACTGATTCATCACAAATAATTAATTCTGGCTTCAATGCCAAAGTTCTGGCAATACATATTCGCTGACGTTGCCCTCCTGAAAACTCATGAGGATACTTTTTTAAATCTGTGGCAAAAAGTCCGACTTTTGACATCAATTCTTCAGCATATTCTCTTCTTTCTCTATTATTCTTAAACAAACCATGCAATCGCATAGGAGCTATTATAGCTTCTTCTATAGACAATCGGGGATTCAGAGATGAATAAGGATCTTGAAAAATGAGCTGCATCTTTGGTCGCAATTTTCTCATTTCCTTTTCTGATAATTCGAAAATATCTATCCCATCAAAATTTACTTTACCTGCCTGCACATCAATCAAACGCAAAATAGCTCTACTCAAGGTTGATTTACCACATCCGGATTCCCCAGCAAGACCTAATATTTCTCCTTTTTTCAAACCAAAACTCACCTTATTCACAGCATAAGTCCAGTTTGATATTTTTCCAAGAAAATTTCGTTTTCCCGGAAATCGTACTATTAAATTTTTGACTCTCAGTATATCAGGACTCAGATCCTTTATTGCATCAGGATTCTCCTCTTTTCGCAAAGCTTGCATAACCTCTTCCACATCTGAATTTCCAGACATCACCTTCCCATCTTCCAATTTTACAAAGTCGTCCATGGTAGGCAAGCGTACCAAATCAATATCCAATGGCGGTCGGCTGGCTAAAAGCCCTTTTGTATAGGGATGTTTCGGATGATGAAATAGTTGATCTGCTGCTCCGCGTTCCACAATCTCTCCATGATACATCACCAGAAGTTTATCTGCAATTTCTTTGATAACCCCTAAATCGTGCGTAATAAACAAAATGCTAATATCCAGTTGATCTCTCAGTTCCTTCAATAAAGCAATAATATCTTTTTGTACGGTAACATCCAATGCTGTGGTAGGTTCATCTGCAATGAGCAAATCTGGTTGACAGCAAATAGCCATTGCTATCATGACGCGCTGTTTCTGTCCGCCAGATAGTTGATGAGGATAACTTTTAAAAATCCGTTCTGAATCTTGAAGTTTCACTTGTTCAAAGTAGGCTAAAACAGACTTCTTAGCGGCTCTCTTACCCAAACCCAAATGCAAACACAACATTTCTGTAATTTGTTCACCACATGTAAATACAGGATTTAAAGAAGTCATCGGTTCCTGAAAAACCATACTCATTTTTTGTCCTCTAAAAGCACTCAATTCATGCTCCTTTAAACGAAGAAGTTCCATATTTTTTCCCTTATCAGAAAAAAGTATGGAACCTGATATTTTACAATGCGCAGCATCCGGTAACAACCTCATTAAAGCCAAACTACTTACCGACTTCCCTGAACCGGACTCTCCAACTAAACCAACAATACTTCCACGCTCAATAGTAAAAGAAATATCTTTGACCGCAGTATTTACGACTCCCCTGACCAAAAAATCTATCCTCAGATCCTTCACTTTTAGGAGCGTATTCATAACATATTTCTATGCTTCTTCTACATTATGGAGTTTACCATATTTAGCCGGGGAAAATGTTGCTCTTAAATACTCCGCATTAGCCTTAGCAATATTGGCAATAGAAATTCCTTTGGGACATTCTGCTTCACAAGCGCCTACATTGGAACAACTTCCAAATTTCTCATCATTCATTTGCCCAATCATATTGACAACACGAGATTCTCTTTCCGGTATTCCTTGTGGCAGGTGGCTCAATTGAGAGATTTTAGCCCCTACAAACAACATTGCTGAAGAGTTAGGACAGGCTGCAACACAGGCTCCACAACCAATACAGGTAGCCGCATCAAATGCCTGATCTGCATCTTCCTTAGGAACAGGAATCGCATTGGCATCCTCCGCACTTCCGGTATTCGCAGAGATGTAACCTCCTGATTCAATAATACGATCAAAAGAACTTCGATCTACCACTAAATCTTTTACAACCGGAAAAGCTCCTGCTCTCCAAGGTTCTACAACAATCGTTTCCCCATCCTCGAAATGACGCATATGTAACTGACAAGTTGTAGTTCCGGGCATAGGACCATGTGCACGCCCATTAATATACATGGAGCACATTCCACAAATTCCTTCCCGACAATCGTGATCGAAAGAAATAGGTTCTTTCCCGTCGTTAATCAGTCTTTCATTCAGCACATCAAACATCTCCAGGAAGGACATATCTTCAGAAATTTCCTTCACAGGATAAGTCTCAAAATGTCCTGTATCCTTATCATTTTTTTGTCTCCAGACTTTTAGTGTTATATCCATGACACGTTATTTTTCTTTTATATAGAACGCAGATTTTTATGATCTTTATATTCATTAGAAAAAACCTTACGTCTTATTTGTGGTTCTTTTCCAAAATTAAGTAACAGACCTACTTCTAAATCAGTTGCTTTTAAATAGTTAGTTAACTGTGCTTCATGCTCTTCACAAATACCCTCTGCTGCCTTTAATTCTATAATAATTTTTTCATCAATTAATAAGTCTGCAAAATACTTCCCTATTTTTTATTATTATAAAACACATCAATCGGCAATTGTTGTGCAACAGTTAAGTGTTTATCTTTCAACTCTACAACCATGGCATTTTCATACACCTTTTCTAAAAACCCATACCCTAAGCTATTATAGACCTCATAATACGCTTTAATAATTATCGTCGTAATTTCTGAATATTTGTAATTTCCATCCATCTAAATCATAATTATCAGCATTCTATAATTCAACAATCTACTTATAACTCCTCTGCGCCAGTTGTATCAATTCAAATTCTAGTGGTTCTTTATGCAAATCAAATTTATTATCTTCTTTATACTCCCAAGCACTAACATAGCAGAATTTTTCATCTACACGCTGAGCTTCTCCATCTTCGGTCTGATGTTCTTCGCGAAAATGAGCTCCACAACTTTCATCTCTTTGCAAAGCATCAACTGCTAACAACTCTCCCATTTCCAGAAAATCTGCTACACGTCCGGCCTTTTCTAGTTCGGGATTAAATTCTTTATCTCCTCCGGGAACACGAACATCTTTCCAAAACTCTTCACGCAATGCTCTAATTTCTCCAATAGCCTCAGTAAGATCTTTCTCATTACGGGACATGCCGCATTTATTCCACATGATTTTTCCTAAAGCCTTATGGAAATAATCAACAGAATGCGTTCCCTTAATACTAAGCAATTTATCCAACCTTTCAGTAACTTCTTTCTCCGTTTTATCAAAAGCAGGATGATCCGTCGGAATAGGCTTCGTATTAATTTCACCAGCCATAAAATTACCCATGGTATAAGGCAAGACAAAATAACCATCAGCCAATCCCTGCATCAAAGCTGAAGCACCGAGCCGATTGGCACCGTGATCAGAGAAGTTACATTCTCCGATAGCAAACAATCCCGGAATAGTTGTTTCCAAATTATAATCTACCCAAAGACCACCCATGGTATAGTGACTGGCCGGATAAATACGCATAGGAACATCGTAAGGATTTTCAGCAGTAATCCTTTCATACATTTCAAAAAGGTTTCCGTATTTTTCGGAAATTACCTTCTTACCTAATTCATCAATAAGCGCATCGGAAGGATTTTCAACTTGCTGTTTATGTGCCGCCGCTTTACCATAACGAATAATTGCCGAGCTAAAATCCAAATAGACGGCCTGTTTAGAAGAACCTACGCCATAACCGGCATCACAACGTTCTTTTGCTGCACGCGAAGTCACGTCTCGAGGACCAAGATTACCAAAAGCTGGGTAACGACGCTCCAGATAATAATCTCTTTCTTCTTCAGGAATATCATTTGGATTTCTATCATCATCTTTTTTCTTAGGAACCCAAATACGACCATCATTTCTTAAAGATTCACTCATCAAAGTCAATTTACTCTGATAATCTCCTGATACAGGAATACATGTAGGATGAATTTGCGTATAACATGCATTGGCAAAGTAAGCCCCTTTCTTATGTACTTTCCAGGAAGCCGTTACGTTGGAACCCATCGCATTGGTAGATAAATAA
>DATGTY010000395.1:0-7877 GCA_035301605.1 Chitinophagaceae bacterium
GATAAGATCGACGCAAATACGGATATTTCAAAACCAACGACCTTTGCTCCGAGAAATTAACCAATGTCACATGGGCTCTTTTCTCCTGAAGTGGATACGATTTATCCAGAATACTTACCGGTGAAAGGTCATTCAAATAAAGTAAATACTGCAGATAAAGTGGCTTATCCAAATACAGCTGGTGTCGTACATTTTGTAAAGATGCCACATCTGCACGCTGCCCGAGAGTGAGTCTTGCAGGATCGGCAGGCAGCACATTAAAAAGGAAGAATACAAGGGTAACAACGCCAAAAATGACGAGAAAACCATACCCTATTTTCCTCATTAAATACTTTATCAATACTTAAGAATTAAACTTCCGTCTTTTGGCGACGGAACCGCTCCGGATGGCAAATCCATATAGGACCATTTCCCTTCAATAACGCCTTCCTTTAATAAAATCAAGCAAGGATTCGATCTGGCGGCAGTTTTAATAACCACTCCATCCATTTGTAAAAAAGGAAAAGTCAATTTATTTTTTTGTTTAAACAGATCTACTTTTTTTTGTATGGAAGAGGTAATTCCATAAATAGGAATATCAAAGCGTTCGCAATCCGCCTGCAGATGCAGCATCTTTTTTTGCCAGCCGTTCTCTGCATCACTCATTTTCTTCACGAAAAACAGAAAAGTATATCCTTCTTTATTTAAAATTTGTTGAGTAAAACTATTTCCTGCATAATCAGAGATAGAAAAATCAGCAATAACCGGTTGCGCATTTCCTTTTTTGATTAATTTATCTTCTCTGCTTACAAAATGCCAGGCGGTATCTTCCCATGGTATTTCACTTTCCTTAAATTCCTTTTCTTCTCCATTTTTCTCATAGGTAAACATCATTTTATATTGGTCAGGAGTTGCTCCCGGAGGCACTTTCATTAATTGAGGAATATTATTCCCAATCTTATAAGGCAAACAATCTACAATGGGCAGGTGACGAAGGACATATCTTTGAAAGCCAAAAGATAAGACAACTACTGCTATCATAAGCAACCAGGTAAAAAAGCCACCCAAAAAAGGTTTAATAGTTCGCCGCTGTTTATACAAAAAGAAGATAAGTACTAGTAATATAAGATCTTTTGTAAAAGACATCCCTGCAGTCAAAGGGATACAATCTCCAAAACAACCACATTCGGTTATAGCACCGCTGAGATAAGAAAACCCGGTAAGAAAGGTAAAAAAGATAATTAATATCAAAAGCAAAGGTCCAAAAACACGCATCTTAAATCCCAACAACAGTGCTACACCGGCAATAATTTCAAAAGCTATCATAATGATAGCAAAAGTCAATGCTGCCGGTACAAGAAAAGTCAGATGTAAAACATGGAAATATTCATCCATTTTATAACTCAAACCCAAAGGGTCATTTGCTTTGATTAGACCTGAAAATATAAACAAAAGGCCTACCAATATTCTAAAAGCAATTATAAGAATCTTTTTCAATTGACGCATCCTCATTCAGAATTTATAAAAACAATAATTTTTTCAATTTTATTGGGCAACACAAAAGAAATTCATGTTACTAAAACAACTATACGATCTGTTCTTCTGACATTTTAATAAGCGCAAACATGGCATAATTCACAATATCGGCAAAATTTGCATCCATGCCTTCCGAAACCAGAGTTTTTCCGTTCTGAGCAATAATCCGCCGAATACGTTGCAATTTAGACAAAATTAAATCCACCATGGATTCCTGTGTCATTTTTCGCCATGCCTCTCCATAATCCGTATTTTTTTTCAACATCAATGACCTTATCTCGCGCGCCTTTTCCTCATATAATTTTACTGCTTTATCTGCAGACAATTCCCATTCATCATCTTCCTGCAAAACCAGCTGTATCTGAGCAATAATACCATAATTAGCAATTCCTCTAAACTCGTCTTCTATATTTTCATCAATAACCTGCGTTCCGGTCTCCTGAATATTTCTAATTCTTAATCCCTTAATCATAATCTGATCGGCTATCGAAATAGGGCGCAAAACGCGCCAAGAAGTCCCATAATCCTTACTTTTATTTTTGAATATATCAACACATTGTTGTAATTCCTTATCATACTGTTGTATGGTCTGTTTTTGCTTCATTCTTATTTCATTAAATTTGCCCTATCAACTTAAAACAAAAATGTCAGTCAAAAATACATTAATAATGCCTACTTTTTCAATGAATGTAGGAGGAAAATTAATTTCTATTAATAAACCGATGATTATGGGGATTATCAACGTGACCCCGGATTCTTTTTATGCCGATAGCAGATATGAAACCCAAGACCTTGTTTTAAAAAAAGCAGCGCAAATGCTGGAAGAAGGTGCCGATTTTATCGACATCGGCGGACAAAGCACGCGTTCCGGTGCACGTTTGCTCTCAGCCAAAGAAGAAAGAGAGCGCATAATCCCTGCCATAAAGGCACTTTTAAAAAAATATCCGCAAGCGCTTCTATCTATAGACACTTATCATTCAGAAGTAGCGGAGGCAGCCATCGAGCATGGCGCCGTCATAATCAATGACATTAGTGCCGGAGAAATGGATGACAAAATGATTCCCCTTGCGGCAAAACTGAAAGCCCCTTATATTGCCATGCACATGAAGGGATCTCCTGCCAATATGCAAAAAAATCCAGAATACAATAATGTGGTACAGGAGGTATTTGATTACTTTATTCATAAATCCTTCGAATGTCGGGAAGCCGGAATTAAAGATTTAATTATTGACCCGGGATTTGGATTTGGGAAAACGCTTGCTCACAATTATCAACTATTAAATCACCTCCAATTTTTTCACCAACTCTCCTGCCCACTACTCATAGGAATGTCACGTAAGTCAATGATATATAAATTGTTAAAAATTGATCCAAAAGAAGCATTAAATGGTTCAAGTATCGTAAATTTGTTGGCAATTCAACAAGGAGCTCAAATCTTGCGTGTACATGATGTAAAGCCTGCAAAAGAATTATTAGAAATTTGGCAATTTACTATGGAAAATGCATGATTTTTGTTATATTAGTTTTTATAAAAAATATTTACTTTAGTGATTGAAATTTGGGGATATAGTTTTCGTTGGCTAAACATCCTTGACGTCCTTATTGTCCTTTTCCTTATTTATCAACTCTACAGGGTTTTAAAAGGGAGTATTGCCTTTAAAATTTTCTGGGGAATTGTTGTTATATATATAACCTATCTCATTGTTCATGCATTGAGAATGCCCTTGTTATCTACCATATTGGATAACTTTATTCGCGTAGGTATTCTTGCTATCATTATCATTTTCCAACCAGAAATTAGACGCTTCCTGCTGATGCTGGGAGAGAATATCCCTTTTAGTGAAAATAATATCTGGAAAAAACTTTTGGCTTCAGGAAAAACAAAAGGCTCTGCTAAACGAGATAAAATCATCCGGCTTATTGCCATGGCGGTAAGTAATCTCGCTAATACTTACACCGGAGCCCTGATTATAATTACAGACAATTACGATTACAAATTAAAGTTTAATACTTCTTCCGGTGTGGCTATCAATGGACTACTTTCGGCACGGCTGCTGGAAACCATTTTTAAGAAAAACAGTCCATTACATGATGGTGCGGTGATTATTTCCACCGGCAAGATTGTAGCAGCTAAAGTTGTTTTACCGGTATCTAAAAATCCTCATCTGCCTAAAAGAATTGGTCTTAGACACCGCTCTGGCGTTGGGGCTACCGAACAAAGTGATGCATTATCTATCATTGTATCTGAAGAGCGAGGAAATATTTCCTATGCCAAAGAAGGAGAATTATACATGGATGTATCTCTGGAGGAACTCAAAAAGCAAATCAATGCGAAGTTATCTAAGGATGATGATGTGTGAGTGGAGGGTTTTAATGATTAGTTACACTCTGTTTTCTGTTTTCCGTTATCCGTTATCTTGCCCAAAGCGGAGTCGAAGAGTCTATTTTCCCTCCCTTCACTAAAGCTTCAAACCGACAACCGATTAAGCAATCACACCTGAGCCAATGAGTTCATCTCCTTTATACCAAGCCGCAAACTGTCCAGGGGTAATTCCTCGCTGTGCTTTTTGAAATAAGATATAAACGCCCTTTTCTTTACGAATAACAGTTGCTTTTTGCAAAGGCTGTCTATAGCGAATACGCACCTCCATTTCGTAAGACGCTCCAAGAGACAATTTCTTATCAGGATTCACATAATGTACTTCTTCCGGACGTATTTTCAAGGCATAACGATTTAGACCGGAATGTGTTCCTCGTTGTCCGGAAAAGACCAAATTATTAGCTGTATCTATCTGTAAAACAAAAGAAGGATTTGGTCGTCCGCCAATATGCAGACCCTTGCGCTGACCTACCGTATAATAATGAGCACCTTGATGTTCGGCCACCTTCATACCCTCCTCTCGCTTAAATGCAAAAGGCTTTGACAGGGCTTCCACATGTGTCATTTCTACCGGAATCTGATGATACTCCTGAATGCGTTCCAGCTGTTCATCAATCTCAATTACGTCTCCTTTTTGTGGCGCTAATTTTTGTTGTAAAAAAGTAGGCAGGCTTACTTTCCCAACAAAACAAAGTCCCTGAGAATCTTTTTTTTCTGCCGTTGCAAGTCCAGCTTCTTTAGCTATTTCTCGAACTTCAGATTTCAATAAATTCCCAATAGGGAAAATTACTTTAGCCAATTGATATTGACTAAGTTGACATAAAAAATAAGATTGATCTTTGGATGGATCCTTTCCTTTTAGTAGATGATGAATCCCTTTTTCATCCGTCATTTTCCTACAATAATGTCCGGTAGCTACATAATCGGCTTTCAAGTTTAAAGCAGCTTTCAAATAAGGGTCAAATTTGATTTCCTTATTGCATAAAACATCCGGATTTGGCGTTCTTCCTTTTTCATATTCAGAAAACATATAATCCACAATCCGTTTCTTATATTCCTTACTCAGATCAATCACATAATATGGAATATCCAAATGCTCGGCTACCGCTAATGCATCATTAGAATCATCAATCCAAGGACATTCATTAGACTTGGTTACGGTATCATCATGCCAGTTGCGCATGAATACACCAATCACCTCATAGCCCTGCTTCTTCAATAAATAGGCTGCAACACTAGAATCTACACCACCCGATAATCCAACAACTACTCTTTCCATGTTGCAAAATTACATTAATTTTTGGGATCAGTTATCCCAACCGGATAGTTTAAACAGTCTAATCAAGATGTAGTCACTATTCCTTTGTTTCCTCTTTCTTCTGCTTTATATTTTTCCAGTTTTCTGATTTACTCATATGCATAGCTTTACTCTTATCCACCTCGATACTATTTTTATCTCCCTCCACACTATTCAGCTTATGCATGGTCTTACCTGACGCTCTTATCAATCCAATAATGGTAAACTCTGTACGCCGATTCAATTGACGACCTTCCGGATTATCAGAGCCATCCGGATTCTTGTTAGGAGCAACAGGATGTGTTTCTCCATACCCCTTCGCTTCCAACCGATCTCTCGCAACCCCATGTGCTGTTAAATAATCCACCACTGATTGTGCTCTTTGTTGAGACAACCATTGGTTATATTCATCCGCCCCCAAAGCGTCTGTATGCGCCCCTATTTCGACACTCCATTCCGGATGATCAGTCAACAAAGAAATTAACGAATCCAAAGAAGGTAAAGATTCTTCCCGCAGACTGGCTTTATCAAAATCATAATAGACGTTTTCTATGCGAATAGGCCGGTTAATCACTAGTTTCATATAAACATCCCGCTCATAAACACTATCCACAGGTTTCAATTCAGCATGTGTAATCTCAATATTTTTTTCACCATAAACCTTATGAGAAAAGTGCATCTTCAGCGGACGACGATTGATTAAAGGAAAATGAAAATAACCATCTCCCTTTGTCATTAAATTTCCTAAAGTATCCCCACTAAGAGAATCAATTAAATAAGTCTGTACACGTTTTATCGGCTCATGAGTGTCGGCATCATAAACATGTCCAATCACTTTTATATTATCCAATTGCACAGTATATAAATCCATACAACAAACAGAATTTCTGTCAGAACTGGTATAGAATTTATCCTCTTTGTCTTTCATTGGGAAATAGTAATTATCATCTTTAGAAGAATTCACCGGGTAGCCATAATTTTGAGGTTCAATCCATTCATTATCAGAAAGCGCCCCCTCACTAAAATATAAATCAAATCCTCCCATGCCCACTCTTCCATTACTGCTAAAGATTAATTTACCTTCTTTAGCATCATAAAAGGGATTCACTTCATCTTTCTCACTATTTACGGCATTTCCAAGATTTACAGCTTCACCTACCGGTAGTCCGTCTGCGCCTAATTTAGAATACCATAAATCATATCCGCCGGAACCACCGGGTCTGTCAGATGCAAACACCATATATTTACCATCAGCAGTAACGCTGGCTTCTTTAGCACTATAATCAACCTGATTAATCGAACGACCTAATTTTATAGGGTCTGACCATCTCCCTTTTTCTCCAAGAGTACTCATCATAATTACATATTGTCCATCACCTTCCTTTCCATTATTCCATTCCGTAAAATAAAGTCTATTGGCATGTAGCGATGCTGCAGCTTCTTCTCCATACTTATCAGATTTTACCGCCATTCGTTCTACTTGAGAATAGCCTGTATCGGTTGTTACAGTTCTATACAATTTATTAATATAAGGCGTATGTTTTCTGGAATTAATATTATCCAGTTTTCTGGAAGAAGTAAAAAACAAAGTATCTCCTATTCTAACGGGAGCATATTCCGAGCCTTTTTCTAAATTTATAGGTTGTGGCAACTCTTCCACCTCCGCTAATCGGGGATACTCCAATTGCGCAATTGCAAACTCACAAGAAGCGATTTCCAGTTTTGCCTTATCCAGATACTTTTGCTCTCCCGAATAATGACTTTTAAATTGTTTTAATTCTATTATAGCCGAGTCATATTTACTATCGGCTCTAAGTGTTACCCCATACCATAAACGTGCCAGCGGGAAAAGGTCATTGTTGAATTGGAGTACCTTCCGATACCATTCTTCTGCGCTTTCATAATCTTTATATAATCGAAATGACTGTCCTAATTTATAGAGTAGATATTGATATTCTTCGGCATCTTTTTTCTGTTTGGCAGTTCCTGTTTTAAAAACATTATAGGGTTGAAAATAATTCTTTGACGGAATAATTTTCAAGGCTTTTTGATAATAAATAGCCGCAGCATAATAATTTTCATTATCAAAATAGCGATCTCCATCCTTTTTATAATCCACAATAAACTGTGCACTACTCAAAATAGGGAAAAGCACCAATCCTATCAATATGATTAAAGACAGTCGTTTATTTTGCATCTGTTTAATTTTTTCCGATTTATATAAAAGCAATATCTTAATTAGAATAATAAAATTATTGATAACTGATTAGATATTGTATTTCTCATTTTCTATTCATTCTTTCTACAATCTTGGACAAATGAATCGAGGATCAACAATTCTTTTATGCCTTATATAAGAAAGTGAAATCTCTATTCCTCCCTGGTTGGATGAAGCTACATCCAAATCTGACGTATTCACATCATAACTCAGTCCCAAAGTAAAATCTCCTAAATGAAAACCTACAAATGGAATAATCGCATCTTTGGCTCTATAATTCACACCAAACAATAAATCCGATTGATTCGTCAACATATATTGACCATACAAACTGCCTACAAACTCATGTGCTCTACCGGCGCCATAATCTTCTCCCTGATGAAGATAAATCAACTGCGGTGTCAGGTTAAATTTCGAGCTCAATTGTATTTTTGCACCACCATGAATATTGAGTCGCATCGGCAATT
>DATGTY010000396.1:0-5140 GCA_035301605.1 Chitinophagaceae bacterium
GAATGCATATTAAATCTCAAAACGAGAAACAGAATCTCCATTTTTAGCCGGTTTTTTCTTCTTTGAACCTCTTTTTGAAACATCTTTATTTGTTACCCAGAAAGTGCCGGTTTCCTGATTAATAACAAAGGTATTGGGCAGACCATGCATCTCAAAGGTCTCTGTTATTTCCAGTGTGTTTCCATCAATCACATTTACGGTTCGTTCTTTTCTGTTGGCTACATAAATAAGTTCTCTTTGTGGATCATAATCTACTCCTAAAGCACCGGCTCCTGTTGGAATAGCCTTGATAAGGTCTCCCTTTTCTGCATCAATGATGGTGAGGTTTCCTGAACCTTGATTTGCAATCAGCAGACGATTATTTGCTTTGTCAAAAACAACATTAGTAGGGCGATCTCCATGTGCTTCCAGCTTTTTTTGAATAATACCGGTTTGGGCATCCACCAATACAATTTCATCATCACCCATGGCAGTTGCATATAAAATATTATTTTCTACATCTAAGTCGGCTCCGGTTATAGTTTTTCCGAGATTATAAATATAATGATCAAAGGTATTCGTACTTCCATCAATGACCCATATTCCTCCACCGGCCGGAACACTTGTGATATAAATGAGGTTTCTTTTCTCGTCCACGATGACTTCTCTGGCACTACTACCCGGAACGGTAGAACTTATGTGATTTATCTCTCCGGTTTTTAGATTAATAGCTGTTACTAATCCTGTAATACTGTTGGTGCTGTAAAGTGTTTGTGTTGAAACATTTATTCCTAATCCCAGAGGGGCTGATCCCGGGATGTTGATGCTATCAAGAACTTCCAGTGTTTCTGCATCCAGTTTGTAAATGCAGCCTTTTGTATCAAAGTCTCTGGCAGCAGAAACATAAATTGCTCCTTCTTTAGGGTTGAATACCGGCTGATAGATATTAGCGTTCTCTGTCAAGTTCTGTGTTTTTACAAGAAATTGGGCTTGTGTATTGGGATGGAAGCCTGCAATGGATAAAATCGCAATAATGAGAACAGTTGAAAAGCTATGTAAATTCATAATAAAAGGATTTAGGTATTGAATAAAAAAATTAGACTATGGTTGTTGACAGTTTTGAATAAACCAGTGGTAAAAGTCCGGGAATGCTTTAGACCAGTACAAAGCGCCGTGTCTTCCATGGGGATGAATTGAGAGTTGTACATCTTCCGGTTTGCCGTTGTTTTGAAGGAGATGAACAATCCTTTTGACGTCTTTTGACATCTGGACAGAAGTGTGGTCGGGTTTTTCTCGGTTTTCATTTGCGCCGGCATAGAAATAATATTGCTGCTGAAGGATGAGATTTTTGTTCTTAAGCTGTCTAATCGCCTCTTCAGTATGCCCTTCATCTAACCAGATAGAAGGCGAGAATACACCTACTAAGCCAAAGATTTCGGGATAATTTAGCCCGGCATAAAGAGAAAGTAGTCCACCCATAGAACTTCCAAGAATGCCTGTATTTTCTTTTCCGGATAAAGTGCGATAGTGCTGGTCAATATAGGGCTTAAGTGTCTGAATGATAAATTCCAGATAGGCTTTTCCCTCTGCATGAGGATATCGCCTGTTAGGATGATAGAAATATTCCTGTCTTCGCACATCCATATCGGGGTCATGATCAACAGCTACTACAATACAGGGAGCCTTGCTTTGATTAATTGTTTCGTCCACTCCCCATTCTACCGGTCCAAGTCTTCCTACAGAAGTGGCTTCATCAAATAATCCTTGTCCATCCTGCATATAGAGTACAGGATATCTCTTGTCTGACGTCTGATAATTTTCCGGTAGATAAATCCACACCCTTCTATATTTGTCGAGCTGCGGCAAATAGAAAGAATCATTGAGAATATGCACGTTTTTGGAAGCAGTGGAAGCCGGAAATTCATCTCGCCAGCCTTCAATTTGACAATAGATGGTGGTATCTTTATTGCGTTCTGCCAAATGGGGTGCCATCAGTCGGCCTTCGGGTGTACATTCCAAAGTCTGCCAGGACCCTCTGGTGAATTTAAATTCTATACGGTCATTTGGAATATGCGTATATTTAATGGCTATGGAAAGTGTGCCATCTTTATTTCGCGTTAATTTCATTGCCTGATCGTCGGGATTCCAATGATTAAAATCTCCCGTCACGAAGATCTCCTCCCCCTGATGTGAGAGAGGAACCTCCGTTACTTTAATATTTAAAATATGCTGAGCAGTACCCATATTAGAAGTTAAAATGGCGAATGCGAAAATTAAATATTTCATTGATGGTTTACTCGACTTTTACTTTTCGGAAACCACTAACAGAGCCGCCTTCTGTAACGTTAAAGGCCTGTGTGGCAGTATTGGTTTCCGGATCATATAAGAAATATCCGTTGATACCATCAGAAGTGAAGCTTCTCAAATAAATTTTGTCGTCTATTACTAGTGCGGCCTGTGAAGCCCCTTGAGATCTCCCGATAGGAATACCTTTAATGCCTTCTATCTTTTTTGAATCAACGTCAACGGCATAGTGTTTCCAAAGATCTGCGGTGTGAATATTTCCATTCGGCCCTCCAAAAATTGGATCTGTATTTGCCGTTACAATAAGCTGTCCGTCTTTAGCAAAAACACCGGTGAATTTCCCCTTATCGTTAGGATTTATATCAGAATATTTTAACTCCCAGGAGTCTATATCAGTGGCGTCGGCTTTAATTCGGGCAATTTTAGAATTTCCGCCTAATGCACCGTCTCCCTGACAAACAATGTATAAATCTCCATTACTATCGAAATCATACATTCTGTTGGCATTGATGTAGGCAATGCTTCCGGTATTTTCTATTTTTATTGTTTTTTCATAAGTCTGCGTAGCAATATCAATGACTGCAATATAAACATCCGGATAGAAGTCGTCCCAAAATCCTTGTTGACTGCTAGTCGATGTTGCATATGTAATATTAGCAAATAGTTTTCCGTTTTTTACTGCCAAAAATTTTTGTCCTATCGCACGGAAGGTGATTTTTTCTTCATCTTTTCCTCTTTCATTTATGGCCTCGGACAAATCAATGGAATTTGTTCTGGACATTTTTTGAGGATCAAAAGTTTGTAATTTTAAAGGTTCATCCGCATCCCAATAAAAACCCAAATTATCATTGGCAATCACAAAATTTCCCGATCCGAATTTTCCCTGACCGGGCATGATGGTTTGGCCTACAGAAACGACTCCGTTTGCAGACACTTTGATTCTTTCTATGGCTTTGGAAAAATCGGCAGTACTAAACTTCTTAAACAAATGATTGTTATACATTCTAAAACCGCCCATTCCCTGGCCTTGTAAAGATTTTGACGTGATATTACTGATATCGCCGGAAGGGATAGAGTCGAAAGCTGTAATATAGCCTCCCTTTTGGCCGGTTACCCGATCACTGAGGGTCATAAGTACATATTGATAGGCTGCCTTATCGGGATTGTCATTTGGGTTAGAATCGTCATTTTTGCTACAAGAGGAGAGCGCCATTGTCGCCAAGACAAAGAGCCCTAGAAATTTACTGATTTTAAACATGTGATTTTAATTTAATAAGTAACTGATTTTTAATTGAAAACTCCTACCGGGTTTTTGTACTCTGTAATAATCATAGAGTTTAGCATCGGTAATATTTTTAATTTCTATACCTATGTTGACAGGGACAAGTCCTATTTTGTAATTGATCCCCGCAGATACGAGACTTTGGTTAGGTACTTTGGTCGTAATATCTACATCACTTTCTCCCCACAAACCCATAAAGCCATCCGGCTCTTTGTCTTTAGGAATAAAATTGAGATAAAACTCGCGAATGAAATTGTAATGAGCGTATATTTTTAGATGATCTTTTTCTGTGAATACGTCATTGAAGTTGGTGTTAATCCCTAAATTGTAAAAAAAGAAAGGGGAGTTTCTCAGTCGGCTTCCCTCTTTCCATTGATCAATAGGATCCGTCATATTGTACATCCTATTGTTGTTCCAGGTCACATTTCCACTGACAGATAAAAATTTCCATATCTGCACCATGGCATCAATATCAAACCCAATGCCTCTTACATTCTTAAGATTCTGGTATTGAGCATAAGGAGGTTGTACCGGGATTAGTTGAATCATATCAGCTGTTTGCCTGTAGTATAGGCCGGTTTCTATATAATATTTTTTCTTTTGCAGTCTGTAATTTAAGTTGAGGTTGAGACTGCGTTCGGGAGTTAAATCAAAATTGGATACTTTGGTTCCTCCATCTCCAAAGAGCTCTTTTTGATTGGGAAGTCGGTTGGCATATTCTATGGAAAGACGTAACAGATTATTGGTATTTACTTCATATTTGACTGCTTCCGCTATTCCCCAGGAATGATCATTTACCTTTTGAATATCAGCGGGATTGGTTGGAGTCGCTCTGTAAGCATCTGCCCCCTTAGAACGATAGCCGTAATATTTGACAATGAGGTTATTTGTTAATTTTCGGTTCAGAATATGATATTTCCAGCCTAAACCGGCAACAGTTTTCATGTAGGTTGCGGGAATGGTTAGTATATCGATCTCGGTATTATGAAATTTTTTGCCAAACGGATCTTTCCCTTTTCTGCGAACGTTGGTTACGACCAAGTTTCCGTCCAATTCATTTTTTGGACTTAAATCATAAGATACATTTGTCCTGGATGTGAAATGTCTAAAATGTACTTTTGAATCTGAAGGCTTGGCGCTTTCTCCGGTGACGGAGGGATTGGGGTTAAAATGTCCATACCAGTCATAATTGCCGTGTGTGGTGTCTATCCTGTTTTTATGAATGGTGTTGTAAGCAAAAAATTGATCTATTTTTAATCTGCTGTCGAAGAATGATTTTTTGTATCGAATAGTAGGTACAATAGATTCCTGATGTGAAGTGATGGCGCCGTAGGGCGTGTTCATCAGTGTAGGATGTTGAATTTCTCTGTCGATTCCATAAGTAGTAAGACTAAATTTGAGCATATCAGCCCAGTTTTTGTCTTTTAATCCAATATGTCCTTCAGCGTAATATCCTTTATAACCGTTATGAAATAGCTCAACCGTTTCTCGGCTTGGATTTTTAGTCACCGGATCGGGAACAGCTACGGAAACATCATAATTGTTTTTAGAATAATTATAAAAAGCTTCTCCCCC
>DATGTY010000397.1:0-4999 GCA_035301605.1 Chitinophagaceae bacterium
GAATGGTTGGTGCATTGTTTTGAATCTGAAAACCTGAATGCTTTTGTCCATCATAAGCTACTTCCAAAAAAAATCTTGACATTCCCAGATAATTTAACGAAATAACGCCTTAAATTGTTCTTTATATTGCAGACTGCTTAAGGTACCGGATAGTTTTTTATACTCTTTCTTATTATTACAATGGGGGTAAGCGGTTTGTAAGAATTGAAGCCTAGCTTTATTAGAAGGATAGAGATAGGCCAACTCCTGAATCTGATTTATTGTCAGGCATTTATCTTCAGGAACATGATGATTAAAAGCCCGCAACATAGAAGCATCATTTCTTTTAGAAGCAATCTCTTTTTTTAGCTTGGTTATTTCTCCATGACTGACAAGCCCGTTACAATTAATATTCCCTACATTGCCTGATTTCTTTAATAATGGCTGCGCTATGCTCTGCTTATCAGAAGCATTGGTAGCAGTATCAATTTTGGCTAGTAAGTCATCAAAACTGATTCTTTTTTTGGAGTTTCTATTATCTGTAGCATGATTCTCAGATAGGAGTGCACTTTCATCACTCGAACGCTCCCTTACTAAAGCAGTATCTTCTGCCGATTGTGCTGTATTTACATTATCAAAATCGAGAAAAGAGAGATCGGAGACAGACTCCTGGGTTTCAGTTTGAACCGGCTCTTCCGGTTGAGTCTTCTGATGATTATCAGACACCTTCCCCTCCGGTTTAGGCAAAGAAACATTTTCCCCTTTTTGAAGCAGTCTATCAAAAGCACCAAGTACTCCGCTCCTCTCTTTCTTATTCTTACTCGTTTTCTTGTCCTGATTTCTTGCCACTACCTGCTCATCCTGCGTATTATTATCTGATATTGACTCATTATTCTTTTCCTTTCTATTATCATCCGATGACTGCATTTTACCAAAAAGAGAATCCCCTCCTTCTGAATCTGATTTCCCTTCTTCTTTTACAAAATCATTGGTCTTATCCTCATTTTCGAACTGTTGTAATGTCTCAGGATTTTCTATTTCATTACCCTGCGTATCTTGAACGTCTGAAACATCACCGGTTACCGCATTCAACATTTTATCAAAAGAGATTTCATTTTCTTCCTCTTGAGGACCGGAATTATCTTCCTTTTTAGAGGGTGTAGTTTGAGCAATCATGCCCTGACCATCTTCTTTATCTTCCTCTGCATCAACAGCTTTTCTTTTGATTAGAGCTTTCTCCTTATCATCCAATGCAAGCCGACTACCTGCAGATAAAGCGGTTTTAACAGGTTTTAGAAAATTATTATTTTGAATATTTTCCAATCGCAAGGCACCGGAATTCTTTTGAATAAGGAAACCTTTGCTTCCCTTTTCATTTACTGAAATACTAAATGCAGCCTCTGGAATATCCTTTTTTGCTAAACCTACAATGACAATCTGTTCCCCTTTAGGCAAGTCATGCAGTACTTTATATCCACTTGCATTACTACTCACAAGAGAATCCCCAATTTTTAAATAAAAAGGACTGTTGTTTTCACTTTGAAAATAAACAAAACCCTGTCCTTTCACCGTCAGTGAGACAAATAAAAAGCAACAGCTTATTAATAAAATTCGTTTCATCACACTTTCTATATCTATACTCTGCATTATAAATTTCTTTCGTAGCATAAAAAAAGATAACATTCTTACTTGGTTTTCTCTTATATAACATGAATAAAAATACCAGTTGCTTTTAAGTAGCAAAAGTTATTCCAGCTTATACCGCTTAAAAACTTTTCATCGCTTTATTCATTTAGCTAAAGTAGCAAAAATAAGAAAAACCCTCAGTCCTATTCGATTTTTCAGCTCTTTTATGAATTTATTACAATAGAAGACCCTAAAATATTGTTAGTTCCGCGCAATTAAGCCCCTCCTTCAAGAATTAAACCGTACTTTTGAAAGAGATAGATTTATTTAGATTATGGCATATTTCACTCGAACTCCGGCCTGGATGAGGGCGCTTCATAAAAAAGGTATTTGGAAATTAAATCCTGCCGAAAAGACCGTTTATTTGACTTTTGATGACGGACCCAACCCGGATACAACACCCTTTATTCTTGAAGAACTAAAAAAATATGATGCCAAAGCTACTTTTTTTTGTGTTGGAGAAAATGTGGTGAAACATCCGGATTTATTTCAAGAAATATTTGACGAAGGGCATACTATTGGAAATCATACGCACAATCACTTAAAAGGAAGCAATACCCAAACGGAGACTTATGTAGAAAACGTATTAGAAGCTAAAAAACATATTCCTTCTTTTTTCTTTAGACCTCCCTATGGCAGAATAAAATCAAAACAGGTAAAAGCGCTACAAGAAAAAATTCCCAAATTAAAAATTATCATGTGGGATATTCTGAGTGGTGATTTTGATCCGGAAAGAAGCCCTCAAAAATGTTTACAAGAAGTACTTTTCAAATTTAGATCCGGGTCTATTATCGTTTTCCATGACAGTAATAAAGCATGGGAACGAATGAGTTATGTCCTACCAAGAATGCTCGAACATTTTAGTAAGAAAGGTTATAGGATGGATGTGTTGCCTAAAAACATCTAAGCTCAAATACTTTAATCGCATTTTTCTATAATGCTCTTTTAATATGTATCTTAAAATCAAAACATACTTTCAATACACACTTCTCTTGAGTGGCTTTATATTAATCTTATGGGCTTGCGATTCAAACAAAGGAAGCAATTCCTCTAAGCAGGCTGACTCCACGAATCTATTTAAAGCAAATAAAAAGGTTGAGTTCCAGCAAATAATCCAAAGTCCTCAATTTAAAGCATGGAGAGAAGATATTAAAGCAGAATTTCCCCGATTCTCAAGTAGCCAATTGAAAAAGAAAGACAAACACTCTATCCGCAGATATTCTGTCACAACATACTCACATAAAGCATGGAAGCAAATTCAACCTTATCTCATCAAGTCTCCTAATCAAAAATATGCTGTAGCTTTCAATAATTATACTAATGAAAAATCGAAATCAAGAAAGGAGATAAAAAGAGAATCTCCCGATAATGAAATCAATCTGGTTCGGTTAGATAAGCAATCAAAGCAACGACTTCTTTTTACCGGCCCGGGAACAATAATCCATCAGATCGTTTGGTTGAACGACAGCATTATTATACTTACAGGAAAATCTGATGCTAATTTAAAGAACAAAATGCAGCCTATAAGTTGGAAAATAAACATCAATTCAGACTCCATCACTACCTATCATTACAGAATTAAGGATAGTTTGTAGTAATCTTTACCGCTATACAAGAACCTTCTTTACCTATATATTCCCACATTTTAAAGATAATACCATATTTACATAAATAAAATACCATATTTACACAACCTTAATGCTATATTTACATATTTCTTTATCTTTGTGAAATGATTCAGAGAGAAGCAATAAATAAACTGAAGGAAATGGCTCAAAAATTTCCAATTTTAGTCTTTACCGGGCCACGGCAATCCGGTAAGACAACACTTTGTAAAATGTCTTTCCCTAAATACAAATATGTATCATTAGAGAATCCTGACAATTTAGAGTTTGCTCAAAATGACCCCAAAGGCTTCTTAGCATACTATAAACCTCCTGTTATTATGGATGAAGCACAAAATGCACCACAATTATTTTCCTACTTACAACAGATAGTAGATGAATCGGGCGTGAGTGGGCAATATGTATTGAGTGGTTCGCAAAACTATTTAATGCTTGAAAAGATTACACAAAGTTTAGCTGGACGAGTTTATTTGATGGAATTACTTCCGCTATCCTCCACCGAAATAGAACCTGTTAAAAAACAAGACGTATTCAAACACACTATCAATGGAGGATATCCAAGACTATATGACAAGAAAATTACTCCATCAGACTTTTTCCCTTCCTACATACAGACATACATTGAGCGAGATGTTCGCTCCATTATCAACGTACACGATATTTCCCTGTTCAGAAAATTTATCACTTTATGTGCCACACACTCAGGACAAATTTTTATTGCCGACAAATTATCAAAATCACTGGGAATGAGTATAAAAACAATCCAACGTTGGTTATCTATCCTTGAAACCAGCTACATCGCATTTACCTTAAAACCATGGTATAAAAATTTTTCTAAACGAATCACTAAATCACCCAAGCTCTACTTTTATGATACCGGATTACTAAGTTATCTTTTAGGTATAGAAAGTGAAGACGACATGATCACTTCTCCTTTCAAAGGCGCATTATTTGAAAATTTTGCAATAGTTGATATTATGAAGCATCATAAAAATAGAGGAATAAAACGTAACTATTATTTTTGGCGAGACAGTAACGGAAACGAAATTGATTTCATTATAGAACGTGGACTAAATATTCAATGTATAGAAATGAAATCATCCCAGACGGTGAAAAGCGAATTTATAAAATCCTTGCATTATCTTGATGGCAGAGACGAACATCTCCAAATGGATCATTTTCTAATGAACACCCAAGAGACAAGTCAAAAACGGACTAATGAAACTATCCTGAGTTGGAAAGATGCACAGAAATTAATCTGACCTTATTAAAGCACTCTAACTATTTTCATCATTATATACTTTTGTCGTTCCGAAAACAAAAGCTGTATCTCTCGTCAATGTTGATCTTTTACTTCTATTTTAACATCCGGCATCAATCCACCTTCTACAGACATGTGAAAAACTTTTTGTTCATCATTAACCTCCCAATCTTCCTCATCAAAATACGCATCTTTTAAATCATCTAACCCATTTCTGAAATCAATATTTCCCCCTGCCGGAACAAATATTTGTAGCACCAGATGTTGATTTCTAAAAGGAACGTCTTTGGGCAATATAAAACCATCCGGAATATACAATACCACATCTTTTTGCACTATTGGATAATCAATTAAGGAGGCATAGTAACGAGCCTGGTCTGCAGTTCTTCCATTGGAATATCGAACAATTCGAACAGAATAATTACTATCTTCACTTTTTCTCACTGAA
>DATGTY010000398.1:0-3592 GCA_035301605.1 Chitinophagaceae bacterium
CTTCCAGCCCCACGACAAATACATTTGGGTATTCCAATCCTTTTGCTGCGTGGATGGTCATAAGGTTAACGACATCACTATCTTCATCTTCCTGATCAGCATCCGTAATCAGAGCAATTTGCTGTAAGTAACTTCCCAGATCCTTATCTATAATTTCTCCTTCGTCGGTAGGGGTTTCGGTAAAAGATTTAATGGAGTTAAGCAGCTCCTGTATGTTTTCATAACGGGCAATCCCTTCCGTGCTTTTGTCTTTGAAGAGATCTTTTACCAGACCTGTTTCTTTTCCTATTCTAAAGGCTACATCATAGGCGTTGTGAGTCTCCAACACGGTACGGAAGCTTTTTATCATGATGACAAAATTCCGGATAGCGTTCAGGGTGGAGCCTCTGAATCCAACTTCGGCCGCTTTGTCAAAGACATCCCATAGCGAAACACCATGTTTATTAGCAACCACTGTTGCTTTCTCTAGAGTGACTTTTCCTATTCCCCGTGTGGGGTAATTGATAATTCTTCTGAGCGCAACCTCGTCTTTCGGATTGACTACGATTCTCAGGTAAGACAAAAGATCCTTAATCTCTTTACGCTGATAGAAAGATAAGCCACCGAAAATACGGTAAGGGATGCTGCGTCTTCTCAAACTTTCTTCAAAGCTTCTGCTCTGGGAATTGGTTCGGTAAAGGATGACAAAATCTTTATTCATGAAATGATTTCGTGCCTTTTGTTCTGCAATGATACTGGCTACGTTTTTACCTTCTTCGTTATCGGAAGCTACCTGAATAAGATCTATCTTTTCTCCTCCGGAATTATCTGTCCATAACTTTTTCTTTATCTGCTCTTTATTTTTGGATATGACCTGATTCGCTACCTCGATAATGGTCTTTGTACTCCGGTAATTTTGTTCCAGTTTCACTACTTTTACATCCTCATAATCTTTTTCAAAGCGAAGAATGTTTTGTATAGTAGCACCACGGAAAGAATAAATACTTTGGGCATCATCCCCAACCACACAAATATTTTCATGCATGTCGCCCAATAGTTTAATGACGGCATACTGTGCCGGATTGGTATCCTGATATTCGTCTATTAGAATATATTGAAATTTATGTTGGTATTTTACCAGCGCTTCAGGAAACTTTGTCAGCAAATCATACATGTTGAGCAGTAGATCGTCGAAATCCATAGCCCCGTTTTTAAAGCATTCCTTGACGTAGCTTTGGTAAATTTTGTATATTAAAGGGCGATTGGAGCGCAAGTCTTCCTGTCTGAATTCAAATTCTTGTTCGTATTCTTTGGGATGAATAAGTGCATTTTTGGCTGCAGAAATTCGATTCTGTACATTCTTTGGCTTGTACGTTTTTGGGTCAAGATTATGTCTTTTGACTATTGTTTTTATGAGACTTTTGCTGTCATCGGAATCATAAATTGTAAAGTTGGAAGGATAGCCCATTCTGGGTGCCTCTGTGCGTAATATACGGGCAAATACAGAGTGGAATGTACCGATAAACAGGTTTCTTGCTTCTGTTCCTCCCAACATTTTTTCTACACGTTCTTTCATCTCTTTAGCTGCCTTATTTGTAAAAGTCAAAGCTAAAATATTGAAGGCATCGACTCCGCTGTTCAATAGATGGGCAATTCTGGTGGTGAGTACTTTAGTTTTTCCAGAGCCGGCTCCTGCGATGATAATAAGAGGGCCTTCTTTATGTAATACTGCTTCGCGTTGGGGTGTGTTTAGTCCTTGTAAATAGTCCATTTGCTCGCTGTAAGTTTTTGTAAAGCCGAAAGGCTTATTAAGTTTCTATTTTGAAGAAATGTAAATTTAAGAATATTCATGCATAAAGGCTTCTTAGAAAGCAAGATTATGAGAAATAAAAAAAGCCCTCAGTTCATGCTGAGGGCTTTCAATTGGATTTGGGAAGGTGTTAATCACCTACTACTTCAAATGGTAAATCGATTTCCTGTTTGTTAGGAAAGCTGATTTTTGCATTATAAGTTCCCAGTACTTTAACTTCATCCAGTATTTCAATGTGTTTGCGATTAATTTCGTAACCTTTTTGGTCTTTAATTGCCCGCGATAATTGCAGGGTCGTGATAGAACCAAAAATTTTTCCTGAAGTACCGGTCTTTGCGCCTACTCTTAAGGCTTCGGTTGAAAGTGCTTCTTTGACCTTTGCAATTTCCTCCAACATCTTTTGCTCTTTCTGCTGTTGAACTTTATTGCGTTCTTCCATCAATTTCATGTTGGAATGGCTGGCCTCAACGGCTAGTTTTTGAGGAATAAGATAATTCCTTGCATAACCAGATTTTACGGTCACTAGCTCATTGTAAGCACCCAGATTATTTACATCTTTTATAAGTATAACTTGCATGATTTCTTACTTTAAAAGGTCAGTTACATAAGGTAGTATAGCCATTTCACGTGCCTTTTTTACTGCCTGTGCGACTTTACGTTGATATTTTAGAGAGTTTCCCGTAATACGACGAGGCAATAATTTACCTTGTTCATTCAAGAATTTCTTCAAAAATTCAGCATCTTTATAGTCGATATATTTGATACCCATTTTTTTGAAACGGCAATACTTCTTACGGTTTTTATGTACGCGAGTATTGGATAGGTATCTGATCTCTTGTTTTGCCATAATTAAGCTTCAACTTTTTGAGACTCACTTTGAGTCTGGTTAGCAGATTTTGATTTGTTGCGCTTTTTTGCATTGTATTCCACGGCATATTTATCAAGTCGTGTAATCATGTAGCGCAGTAAAGAGTCATCCCTGTTAAGTTGAATCTTCAATTTGTCATTGAGGTCGGATGGCGCTTGATATTCCAATACCCAGTAAAGACCAGTCGTCTTTTTGCGGATAGGATACGCCAGTGATCTTAGCCCCCAGGGATTGGTGTGCACGAGTTCGCCTCCATTCTTTTTAATAATGGATTCGATCTTTTTCTGAGCGTCTTTATATTCGCTGTCAGAAAGCACAGGGGTGAAAATCACCATCAATTCGTAATCATTCATGATTCCCTGTATTTTTTAGTTAATAAAAATTTAAGGCTGCAAAGGTATGGAATAATTATTAATTATTGATGATGAGTGATGAGTTATGAATGAGAGTGGGTGGTTTATTCGTTTTAGTCGAGTCAAAAGTGGCTGAAACTATTGTATTTGCGTCCAATCTTAGTTCTTTTAATGTGACCTTTTAGGGTGGTTGTGTCGTCTTGGCTATCCGTGATATACAATTTATACCGATCTTGAACCTGATCCAGTCATATTGTCTTGTTATTGTGTAGTTTTTCCCATAGGAAGACTTTAGCTTTGTAAGTGTAACCAATGAATACTAAATCTCAATATCGAGGCACATTTATCAGCCTTTTTATAGCTACTGCTGCGGCCATGTTAGGTATTGGTATTATCGAACCTATTATGCCGCTTTATGCGAAAAACATGGGGGCGTCCGGTATCATGTTAGGGCTTATTTTTTCCGGTTTTGCGGTTTCTCGTATGGTGTTTGCTCCTTGGATTGGTAAAATATCGGACAAAAAAGGACGTAAAAAATTCTTGATTTGTGGAATATGTTTGCTCATTATTTTTTCTTTTTTA
>DATGTY010000399.1:0-4216 GCA_035301605.1 Chitinophagaceae bacterium
ATTAGCATACTTTCAAGTGAAGAAAACGACAAATATCCCCTTATCATTGCGTACTAAAAACGCTATTCCTTTTTTATTTTATTTACCCCCTAAGGGTGCATAAAAAGACAGAATGATTTGTTAATTTCCTCAGAATTTTCCGTTCCCTCTTTTTATTTTTCAGGCTTTTCATGTTCTACCGGAATAGAGATGGTATTTACAGGATCAGAGGAACCTCCATGACAAGTTTGACAGGTGACGGCAAATTTAGAACGAAGATAATTTTCCATAAAATCACCTTTCACATCAAAATATTTTGCATTTATTTTCTTCACCATCTTCATCATTTTCAAAGCGACTTTCTTATTTTTTTTATCATAAGACATCCAATCTATCTCTGAAGGATCTTCTTTTGATTTGGCATGACAATCTGTACATTCAAAATCCAATGCCACGGTAAAGCTCTTCATGATATTCATGATCTGTTCATGAGAAATATCTTTAGGTAATACTTTTAGATTATTGGGATAATGTGGTTTAGTATTTTCTGTAGGCGCCTTAAAAGCAAAAGTCCCAAAGGTCAAAAGCCCTACAATCAGGGACAACACCAATAGTTTCTTACGGGAATGTATCATCATTTCTACTTATTATTTTAAAATTATTTTTTACATAACTTTTACAATAATAATAAAAAGGGAAGAAAACTCCAAAATTAGATTACGGCTGCTGGCTGTTGGCTATTCGCTATTGGCTGTTGGCTATTGGCTATTGGCTGTTGGCTGTTGGCTGTTGGCTATTCGCTGTTGGCTACTGGCTGTTGGCTATTGGCTACTGGCTGTTGGCTCAGCACGCACTAGCTTTTTCTGCTGTTCCAATCCATTTTTTATTTACCAAATACTCAGCAATCTGGACGGCGTTGGTAGCTGCTCCTTTTCTAAGATTATCAGACACCACCCAGAGATTCAGGGTATTGGCCTGACTTTCATCCCTACGGATACGCCCTACAAAGACTTCATCCTTGTCATGTGCATCCAGCGGCATGGGATATTTCAATTTTTCTACATCATCCACAACAACCACTCCCGGAGTTTCTGAAAGTACTTTCCGAACATCCGCTAAATCATAATCATATTTAAACTCAACATTCACAGATTCACTATGTCCACCCATCACCGGAATACGCACTGCAGTAGCTGTTAATCTAATGCTGTCATCCCCGATAATCTTATTGGTTTCTTTTACCAGCTTCATCTCTTCCTTGGTATAAAGATTTTCCTGAAAGACATCAATATGAGGCAATACATTTTTATCAATAGGATAAGGATAGGCTTTTTCTCCTTCTTTTCCGGCTCTTTCATCCATCATCTGATTCACTGCCTTCAAACCACTACCGGTTATAGACTGATAGGTGCTCACCACAACTCTTTTAATTCCAAATTTGTAATGTAACGGATTCAAAGTCATCACCAACTGAATAGTGGAACAATTGGGATTAGCAATTATCTTATCTTCAGGGGTTAAAGTATCTGCATTCACCTCCGGAACAATCAACTTATTATCAGGGTTCATGCGCCATGCCGAGGAATTGTCAATGACGGTGGTGCCCACTTCCGCGAATTTAGGAGCCCATTCCAAAGAAGTTCCACCTCCTGCAGAAAATAAAGCCACATCCGGTTTCATTCCAACAGCAGTTTCTACATCTACTACCTTATAAATTTTCCCTTTATATGAAATTTCTTTTCCTACCGATTTTTTTGAAGCCACAGGAATCAATTCATCAACGGGAAAATTTCTTTCTGCCAAAATCTGCAACATCTTAGTACCTACCAGACCGGTTGCACCTACGACTGCTACTTTCATGATAATAATCCTTTTTTATTTTTCAATTTTAAAGACGTACAAAGGTACATTATAAAGTTATAATATTATAACCCGGTTTTAATTATTCTTTTTATAATTGTATATATTATTTTATATATTTATGAACTAGAATTTATAATAATATGAAAATATTTCTTCCCATTTTATGTTTACTTTGGTTCTCCCTGCCATTACAGGCACAACTAAAGGAACAATTTACAGATGGGGAGTTCAAAACCAATCCGAGCTGGATAGGCGATACCGCATTATTCAAAGTCAGGCAGAAAAACACCCTAAAAATCCGGGAGCTCCCAGATATAGCAGGAAACACACTAGACACGCTACTCCCCTTTTCCTATTATCACCCCAAAAAGTCAGATATACTCATCAGTGAAATTTTTCCCGACCCCACTCCTTCTCACGGACTGCCGGAGATTGAGTTTATGGAGCTTTACAATGGAAGCGATTATAATATTTCTTTGGCAAACTGGAAGATTTGTGATAAAACAAGATGTGCTGTATTTCCATCCGTTTCTATTTCTTCCGGCGACATCCTTTTAATTTGTGACCAAGGAGATGAAAATCAACTTCTTCCTTATGGTACAGCCATAGGTCTGGACAAATTTCCCAGCCTGAATAATGGAGGCGACCACTTATTTCTAAAAGATGATAGCGGACAGATTATTTCTGAAGTAGATTACACTAAAGACAGTTATTTGAATGAGAATAAAGATGACGGCGGTTATACTTTGGTTCTGCAATATCCCAATCATCCCTGCCTCGTCAATAACTGGGCAGCCTCAATCTCAAAGACAGGAGGCTCACCGGGAAAGATTTTACCCAAAAATATAGAAAAACAACCTCAGATAAAAATGAAATTTCTTAAAATCATTGACCGCTCCCATCTTTCCATTACTTTAAATGTAAGGCCACAGAAAAAGGAGTTAGCAAATGCTATTTTTACCTTAAACAAGCAACCCCTCAAACAGATGAAGCAGGATTCTACCCACAGCAATATATTGCAATTTTCGCTTCAAAAGCCGCTACAAAAAAGCAAACGCTATACCTTTAGAATCAAACAATTCACAAGTTGCCAGCTATCAGCTCATCCAAATAATAAAATCATTTTTGCCATAACGGAACAACCACAAAAGGGGGATATCTTCATCAATGAATTGCTCTTTAATCCCATCAAAAGAGGGGCAGAATTCATAGAATTATACAATGCTTCCAATAAAATTTTTAACCTCCAAGAGCTATTTCTTGCCAATAAAAGAAACGGAAGTTTTTATCAAATTTATCCCGCAGCTACGCAGGCCTATTATCTTCTTCCCGGAGAATATGTAGCCATAACTGAAAACAAAAAGCATCTTCTTTCGCAATATCAACCTAAATTTCCTAAGCATATCATTTTATCAGAACGCATTCCCTCTTATCCTAACCAGTCTGGAAACGCTTTCTTGCTGGATAGTACAAGAAATGTTCTTGACCAAATGAGTTACACTAAAGACGACCAAAGTACTTTCTTTCATAATCAGGATGGTGTTTCTTTGGAAAAAATATATCCTACCCTGTCGTCTGAAGATATTTCTAACTGGGTATCTTCATCTTCCATTAGCAACTTTGCCACTCCCGGATACAAAAATTCTCAATTCACCTTACCACATCAGACGAAAACCCATTTCAAAATCAAACCGGAGACCTTTTCACCGGATGGAGACGGCCTCCGGGATTTGTGTAAATTAAAATACCAATTACCACCAGGCTATTCCGCTAAAATTATCCTTTTTAATGAATATGGTATTCCTGTCAGACATCTGGGCACAAACATATCATTAGGAACTAAAGGCAGCATTCCCTGGAATGGAAAAGATGACAAAGGAGAAATACTCCCTACCGGTATTTATATCTTTTTCATCAATGGATACCATCCTTCAGGAAAAACTATTGTAGAAAAACTACCGGTGGTATTGGTCAAATAGTTAAGTGGTTATTTTTCTTTCACATCCATCGCATCTCGCAGTCCATTTCCCAAAAGATTAAATGCCAAAACCATGAGCATAATAGCCAAGCCGGGAACAATTGCCAGAAAAGGATTATCCGTAATGATAAAACCATAATTTTCCTTCAACATTAATCCCCAAGAAGGCGTAGGTGGCTGAATACCAATTCCCAGGAAGCTTAATCCTGCTTCAATGATAATAGCCGTAGCAAAATTATTTGCAGCTATAACTAAAACAGGACCCAGAATATTGGGTAAGATATGTTTAGTAATAATTCTGAAAGAACCAAAGCCAAGCGCTCTGGAAGCTTCTATATAAGGCATTTCTCTTACACTCATGACCTGCCCACGCACAATACGGGCTACACTCACCCA
>DATGTY010000400.1:0-24129 GCA_035301605.1 Chitinophagaceae bacterium
TGATTCCTATATTCATCCAGAGTAGAAGCTCCTATACATTGTAAATCTCCTCTTGCCAAAGCAGGTTTAAACATATTCGACGCATCTAAAGAACCGGAAGCACCACCGGCTCCTACAATGGTATGAATTTCATCAATAAACAGGATAATATCTTTATTCTTAGCCAATTCATTCATGATAGCTTTTATCCGCTTTTCAAATTGACCTCTATACTTGGTACCGGCAACGAGTGCCGCCAAATCAAGACTTACCACACGTTTATCAAATAAAATACGCGATACCTTACGGTTTACTATTCTCAAAGCCAGTCCTTCTACAATAGCAGTTTTTCCAACCCCCGGCTCACCAATCAAAATAGGATTATTCTTTTTCCTTCTGGAAAGAATCTGAGAGACCCGTTCAATTTCTTTTTCTCGTCCTACAATGGGATCCAATCCGTCAGCTTCCGCCATCTTGGTGATATCTCTTCCAAAATTATCTAAAACAGGAGTTTTAGACTTTGCTTTTGATCGACGAGATCTTGAATATCCCTGTTTCTCCTCTCCATAATCAGAACTTGGGTCTTCAGTAAATTCTGCAGTAGGCTCTGAAGGAGATAAACCTATTTCTCCTGACAGCTCTCCTCGAAAGCGTTCATAAGTAATCCCAAATTGTTGTAACATCTGGGTGCAAATGTTTTCTTTATTCTTTAAAATAGAAAGCATAAGATGTTCAGTCTCCACCTTTGGACTTTTCAATGATTTAGCCTCTAAGACCGTTACCCTAATCACTCTTTCTGCCTGCTTCGTTAAAGGTAAGCTGTTAATATTCGTAATCTTCTTTCCTGTTTTATCTTTTATAGCTATTTCTATCTCCTTTCTTAACTCATAAAGATCTACTTCCAAAGATTGCAAAATCTTAATAGCACGACCTTCGCCTTCACGAATCATGCCCAAGAGCAAATGCTCTATTCCTATGTAATCATTTCCAAGTCGCAAAGCTTCTTCTCTGCTATAGGAAATAATTTCTCGTACTTGTGCTGAAAAACTTTGATCCATAATTTAACTTTGTATTTGCACATTGCTATGCTTTACACAATATTAAGAAAATAATTTGGTTTATCTTCACCATAAGAAGACTTATTCTCTTAAATTTAACCTTCATAACCCTTAGGTCATTATCAAAATATTAATATACCATGGTCAAAATTGATACCAAAGAAGATTTTTCAATGATTGAAGTATCCAAGGAAGAAGTAGCTGAAAAAATGTCAGCTTCCTTAAAATCTATTTTATCCGATAAAAAAGATGAAGTTCGGGGAAATATCATTCTGGTTTTCCTTCAAACCCCAAAATTACATTTAAGCGACCGCACTATAAATGAAATTAAATCGACACAGGATGAATTCTTAAAAAGTGACCTTTCTTTTATCATTACCCCCATATCAAATCAAACTTTAAATGAAAAACTAAAAGAAAAGGAAATTAACTTTACCCCTACTTTATCTGAAGCAATAGATATGATTATGATGGAAAAATTAGAAAGAGATGTTTTAGGAATAAATAAGAAAGAGGATGTTTAGATATTTACTATTTTATGCTAATTAAGAATTATAATGATTTTATAATCAAATTTTTATGAAATTTTCTGTTACCATACTAGGAAATAATTCTGCCATTCCTGCCAATGGAAGACATCCCACATCGCAAGTTGTCACTTTAAACGACCAACTCTTTTTAATAGATTGTGGAGAGGGAACACAAATGCAAATGAACCGATATAAAATAAAAAGAAGTAAGATCAATCACATCTTTATCAGCCATCTACACGGGGATCATTATTTCGGTCTTATCGGTCTGCTTAACAGTATAGGATTGCAAAACAGAACCACCCCTCTACATATTTTTGCTCCTGCACCATTAGAAGAAATTATCCAGATACAATTGAAATGTGCTAATACACATTTGCCTTTTGAGTTGCATTTTCACCCATTATATTCCGGACAAAATGGCATTTTATTAAAAGAAAAAGGAATAGAGATTTCTACATTTCCTACGACACATCGAATTGATTGCTTTGGTTTTATTTTTAAAGAAAAACATGAAGAAAGAAGAATATTACCAAAAGAGGTAGAAAAATATCAAATTCCATATACTTTTTATAAAAATCTAAAAATGGGTGAAGATTATATAGATGCCACAGGCAATCATATTCCCAACGAGAAGCTCACTGCGCCTCCCGGAAAAGAATATACCTACGCCTTTTGTGCAGACACAAAATACGAAGAAAGCATCATTCCATACATCAAAGGTGTGGATATGATTTACCATGAAACGACCTATTTAGAAGATAACAGAGAAAAAGCGGAAGCACGTTTTCATTCTACCGCTATTCAGGCTGCTCAAATCGCAAAAGAAGCAAAAGTTAAAAAATTATTGGTAGGGCATTTTTCATCCAGATACTACGATTTAGAACCCTTTGCTCAAGAAGCGCAGACCATATTCTCTAATGCTCTCGTTTCTCATGAAGGAGCAACTTATTTAATAAAAAATGGATAATTATTACTAATCTCCTTCCTTGTTCCTTTTCGCATTCAACCTTTTCAATACTTTATAGGCTACAGGAATAGAAACAATGATAACAACCCCTATAATAATATATTGCATATAAGGGCGCAGGTACGGACGACTACCAATTAAATAACCGGCAAATAGAAAACTGATAACCCAGCAAATAGCACCCAGTAGGGTAAAAAAGAAAAATTGTTTTATTTTCATCTTCAGCATACCGGCTACAATAGGTCCAAAAGTTCGAACAATCGGCAAAAACAACCCAATAGCGATAGCACGACCACCATATTTTTGAAAAAACTCTTCTGCGGCTTCTAAATGAGCATGTTTAAAAAAGCGTGAATCTGGTCGCTTCCGTAATTTCGGACCTATCTTTTTCCCAAAGAAAAAGCCGGTAAAATGACCTAAAATAACAGCTGAAATAAAAGCCCCAATAGCTACATACAAATTAGCATCTAATACTCCTGAAGCAATCATTGCTCCACAAGCAAATATGAAAGCGCCGCTGGGAATGAAAAAGCAAAAAAACAAACCGGTCTGACCATAAACAACCAGAAAAACAAGCATCAAGCCACCAACTTCAATCCAGGATCTTGCATCAAACATAAAATTAAAATGCTATTTTTTTAGTAAGAACCTTTTTCAATCTCATGGTCAATTTCTCTGTAAGCCTCAAATGAAAAGGATTTTGCAAAACATCTAATATTTCTTCTTCAGAATTTAACAGATGTTTTTCAGATTCCTTATTTAGATAATGAATTGTAAATTTATTGTTATTCAAGGCGTATCTACATTTTTCTCCCGGGCGAACCACCATCAATCTATTGACAAAAGGTGTTTCTGGATAGGTGGACATATACCAATTCATTGTTTCATAATCCGGCATAAACTGTTCTTGCAAATCAAAATCATATAAAGGACACCATGTTCCTGTAATTTTTGCTTCCAGCCGATAGTTATTGGGATGCTGAAGTATGCGATAGGGTTCATGGGATGTAGATTGATTAGCAGAGGTATCTAATTTCAGCGGAGCAGTCATAGTCATCCCACCAAATCCTACATCAGCTATATACTGTGTCTTATCTATAGTAACTAAGAGCAACATATGAGAGCGACGCGTAATCCTGTTTTCTTTGACACCCCATCTTACTCTGGCTGCCAAACCTCTTACCTCAAAGCCCATCTGACGGAGCACATTTCCAAAAAGGACATTTTGTTCAAAACAATATCCCCCCCTACCTGATTTTAAAATTTTATCATTTAATGAAGTAGAATCTAGGAGCACATGGTCTCCCACAAAAGGAGATATATTCTCGAAAGGGATAGTGGTTGTGTGTAGGTAATGAATCTTCTCCAACGTTTTAAGGTCAGCAGACCACTCCCCTACATAACTTATCCGTTTTAGATAAGCCTTTAGTGACAGTATATTTCTCCCCTTTACGTCATCCATAAGTTGCAAAATTATAAAAACGTCTTTATATTTCCCTCAAAGACCGTCTTTTTATAAAAAAAAGCATCTTTTTACAGATAGAAATCTTATATTTTATACGGTATTAAAACCGCCAATTAGCTCATTAAAAAATAATAGCTGTAAATTTAGAACCTAAAAACATCTTGACCATTAAGATATGCACAATCACCGGGAATTTATTGTTGTGAAAGAACTTTTTGATTTACAATTTTCAGCCATTATCCAACCTAATGGCGACCTGAAATCGTCAACAAATACAGCGCAACACTTGTTTGATAATGACAACATAGGTCTCCTTTTACCTAAAAATGGAAAAACCAACTATGCTTTTTATCCATTCATCATGAAGCAGTTTTTACATGCTAATATTATAGGTTTAAATGAACATGCACGTCTGTTACCCTTGTACCGATCCAACACTCAGGGAAAGAACGATATCCTTCCAAAATCTGGCAGAGTTCCAAATATAAACAAGGTATTCTTAAAAAAGGTAGAGAAAGGTTTAGGCTTACTTTTTATTCCTGAAGCCCAAGAGGGAAATGTCTGTTTTTCAACGAACAACAACGAGATACGTGATGATTTCAAAACAGTTTTTACGCCCATTGACTTCTTGGATTACCTCTATGCCGTTATGCATCATCCCCGGTATCAACAATGGCTTACAGAGAAATTAGCAACTCAAATAATAATCCCTTTGCCCACGCAAACTAATTTTTGGACTTTTGTCAAATATGGGCAAAAATTGCGTCTCCTGCACCTCCTGAAATGTCCTGATGTGAACCATTTTATTACAAATTTCCCTGTTAAAGACAACAATCTTATTTCTACAAATGAATTTCCTCTATTTAGATTATCACATCAAGAAAACAAAAATACCGGCTGCATACAAATAAATAAAACTCAATATTTTGATCATGTACCCATAGAAGCTTGGGATTTCTCTATAGGGAATATACAACCTTTGCAGCAATGGCTGAAAAAACGAAAAGCAACCACTTTAAGCACAAATGATATAAATTATTTCCACAAAATGGTTATTGCGCTATATAAAACCCAAAAAATTCAGAATGAGCTACAACAATTATCTACTCCTTTTTAATTAATATGTATCATTAAAAACTTGCATTGTTTATATTTTTCAATATCTTGTTCATTGTAATAGTCTATATCATGATATAAACGTCCGCTTCAATAAATGTAATATGCAAAAACATACACCCCAAAAATTAGGACAAGTATTGAAACGCGCTATTAAAGATTTTTCTAATTACAAAATATCTAAGAAAAGCGCAGCATTAGCATACTATACCATTTTTTCTTTACCCGGTATGTTGATTGTCATTGTTACTGTATTGGATACACTATACGGACAGGCAGCAATAGATGGGGCTTTTCAGAATAAAATCCAGGAAGCAGTAGGAGATCAGTTAGCCACTCAAATACAAAATATTATCAGTAATGCAGCTATTTCTGGCCAAGCATCTATTGCCACAATCATAGGTATTCTCGTACTCATTTATGGTGCAACAAAAATGTTTTCAGAAATGCAGGATTCCATCAATCTTATTTGGGATATAGAACCCAAGCCTAAGAAAGGCTGGCTTAAACTTGTTGTTAACAGGGTAATTTCTTTCCTGCTGGTGATTGCTCTGGGTTTATTGCTTCTGGCTTCTTTTATATTAAGTGGTGTTATTGCAGTAATAGGAGATTATTTAGCGCAATACTTTCCGGAAGCTACCGTTATCTTACTGACCATCATCAACCTGGCACTTTCTTTTTTCATAGTATATGCATTGTTTGCTATCCTCTTTAAAGTACTTCCTGATGTTCATATTCGATGGCGTGATGTATCGGTCGGAGCCTTTGTAACTACTTCATTATTCATTATAGGAAAAATTTTGATATCTATTTATTTAACCCAAGGCAATGTAGGCAGTATCTATGGAGCTGCCAGCTCGATAATCATTATTCTGCTTTGGGTCTTCTATTCAGCTATGCTTCTGTATTTTGGAGTAGCCTTTACTAAAGAATATGCAAGTATTTTTGGAAAAGAGATTTATCCTTCGCAAGCGGTATGGAAGAAAAAAGTTACGCTGGATGATTCGCATTCTTTACAAAGTATTGAACAGGCAATCATAGAAGGTCGAATAAAACCAGAGGAGCATCATCAGGATTCTCCGGAAAAATAAATCAATTTAAAATCACATTCTTAATTTCGATAAAAATATCTTTTATCATGCTTTGTATATATCACGAATCAACAGATCCTTATTTTAATGTTGCTACAGATGAATACATTCTTAAGTACCTACAGGAGGATTGTTTTATGCTTTGGCGCAATGACAATGCGATTATAATTGGTCAATATCAAAATGCCCTGGCAGAAATTAATTATGATTATGTCAAAGAGCATGATATCAAAGTCGTTAGAAGATTATCCGGAGGAGGGGCTGTTTATCATGATTTAGGAAATTTAAATTTCTCTTTTACCCAATCCGGGAAAAATTCCAATTTATCGGACTTTAAGAAATTCACCCAGCCTATCGTAGATGTTTTGAGAGAATTAGGCGCTAATGCCGCTTTAGAAGGAAAAAATGATTTGAGTATAGATGGTAAAAAGATTGCCGGTAATGCTGCACACATTCATAAGAATAAAATTTTATCACACGGTTGTCTTCTTTTTTCTTCTGAAATGCGGAATGTAAGTCAGGCTTTAAAGATTAATCCTGTAAAATACACAGATAAGGCTGTAAAATCTGTACCCAAAAGAGTAACTAATATATCGGAACATATTCATCCCGCTATGGATGTACTGGAATTCAGTAACAGAATCATGAAACACGTTATTTCCATCTACCCGAATGCTCGACCTTATAAATTCACCAAAGAGGATTTAGCAAAAATTCAAGAACTGCGAGATGAAAAATATGCTACACAGGCATGGAATTTTAATAAATCTCCCGATTATAATTTCAAAAAAGCGATAAGAACTAAAGGCGGTTTACTGGAAATGAACCTGAATGTAAAAAAAGGGATTATTGAAAAAGCAACCATATTTGGAGATTTCTTTTCAACAAATGGAATTTTTCCTATAGAAGAAGCCTTAGTGGGTACACCGCATGAAGAAACAGCTATTAAGGCCGTACTTTCTGCTTTCAATATAGAAAATCATTTTAGTAATATTACGGAAGAAAACTTAATTCAAGCGATGTTTTAAAACCTTTTTATTCTTTGGTTTCTTCCATAATCTGATCCATTTGTCTTCCCATCTCATCTAACAAACTGGAAATTTCTTCCGGAGCTTCTGTACTACCGTCTTTCTGTGTAGCATACCAAATGAGACACATGGAAATATAATCTTGCATATCTTTCCCTGCAAAAGTAGTTTTAAACTCAGTAATTTTACGATTTACCGCCTTCATTGTCCGCCTTACAGCCTCTTCCTCCGAAGGTTTTATTTTTAACCTATAGGTTCTATCTGCTACTGAAATGTTAGCTGGTATTGACTTTTCATTCTCCATGATTATTCTTTCATCATTTCAACAATTCTTTCATAAATATCTACCGCATTAGGCTTTGAGAAATAATCTCCATCTGAACCATAAGCAGGTCGATGCGCCGTAGATGTAAGACATTGTGGTTTGGTATCTAAATAACGATAACCTCCCTGTTCCTCCATCACATGTCTATACATAAATGCGGTTGCTCCTCCGGGAACATCTTCGTCCAAAAAGAGAATCCTACTCGTTTTCTTCAAAGATTCTACGATGCGATGTGGTCGATCAAAAGGCAATAGCGTTTGTACATCAATAAGTTCACAGGATATCCCTTCTTTCTCCAGACGTTTCACCGCTTTCATGGCAAGTCTCAAAATAGAGCCATAGGAAACAATAGTGATATCTTCCCCCGAATGAATCACTTCCGGCACACCCAGAGGCACCGTTTGCTCCGCAATATTATCAGGAAGTTTTTCTTTCAGTCTATATCCATTCAGGCACTCTATTACCAAGCCGGGATCATTGGCTTTCAGCAAAGTATTATACATTCCGGCTGCCTTCACCATATTTCGAGGTACACACATGCGCATACCCCGAAGGGAATTCATTAGAATACCCATTGGGGATCCGGAATGCCAAATTCCTTCCAGTCGATGACCACGTGTACGAACGATAATCGGACAAAACTGTTGTCCCTTAGTTCTATATTGCATTGTCGCAGCATCATCACTTAATTGCTCTAAAGCAAATAAGATATAATCTAAATACTGAATCTCCGCTATAGGTCTTAAACCTCTAAGTGCCATTCCGGTAGCCTGTCCTATTATTGTTAATTCCCTGATTCCTGTATCAAAGACTCGATGACTTCCATGTTTTTTCTGTAGATCCATAAAGCCTTGGTTCACATCTCCAATTTGACCTACATCTTCACCAAAAGCAAAAACCTTGGAATTATTTTCTAACGTTTTATCAAAAAAACGATTCAATACTTCGTATCCGTTCAGACTGGGGGAATCCTGACTATATACCGGCTTCACCTCCTCTACTTCTAAGGCAGAATTAGCACCTGAGGCATATAAATGGCTATTATATAAATCCTCTCCCTGTTTTTTACAATACTTATAATATTCTCTTAGTTCTTCAAGAGCAGCCCCGGGTTGAAGTGTAGAAATGGTTTGAATTTCAGATAAGGTGTCTAAAACATTATATCTTAGAGGTTGTTTATTATTAATTAGATTACTCGCAACCTTTTTAATTTCTTTTTTAGCAGTTTTTTGTTCTTTTAATAATTTATTACATAGTTGAACCGTATGCTTCACCTGTTCTTTTATAGGATTCTGGTATTTTTTATAAGCTTTATCTCTTGCTTGTTTTACGACTTTAAGTGTTTCCTCTTCTATAGCTACCAGATCCTCTTCCTCGGCGAGAGAGTTTCCTAAAATCCAGGATCTCATTTGTGCGTTGCAATCCCATTCTTCTTCCCAGGCCAGTCGTTCTTTACTTTTATATCTTTCATGTGACCCTGAAGTGGAGTGCCCCTGAGGCTGAGTCAAGTCTTGTATATGAAACAGGGCTGGTGTATGATTTTCACGAATACGCGCGACCCCCTTTTCAAAAACCTCACACAATTCAGCATAATCCCAGCCCTTTGCCGTATAAATATCTAAACCTGTAGCCTCTCCATTTTTTTCAAAACCACTTAATACCCTAGATATAGAATCCTTTGTTGTCTGAAGATCACGTGGTACCGAGATACCATATCCATCATCCCAAACAACAAAAGCTATCGGCACCTGTAATACTCCGGCTGCATTCACCGTTTCCCAAAAATGGCCTTCAGAGGTACTGGCATCTCCAATGGTAGCAAAACAAACTTCATTTCCATTATTCGAAAGATGTTTTAGATTCTTTAAATCTTCATCATTTCTAAATAATTTGGAGGCAGCAGCCAGTCCGATAGCACGAGGAATATGAGAAGAAGTTGGTGAAACATCAGCCGCCGTATTATTCATTTTGGAAAGATTCAAAAACTGTGCGTTTTCGTCTATATTCGGTGAGGAATAATGAGCAATCATTTGTCGCCCTGCCGAATTGGGATCATTTTCCTCATTCGGATCTCCATATAATTGAGAGAAGTATTCTTCCACGGTGGCAAGACCAATAGCCAAACTAAAGGTTTGATCTCTATAGTAACCGGTACGCCAATCCCCGGGTTGAAAAAATTTTGATAAAGCAATTTGTGGGATTTCTTTTCCATCAGAAAAAATACCAAATTTCGCTTTACCGGTCAGTACTTCCTTCCTTCCTATTAAACTAGTATGCCTGCTTAGGCAGGCCAGTCGATAATCTTCTAAGACTTCTCTTTTAAATTCGTCAAAAGAAAGTGAATCTCCCAATGTCTCTGTTTCAGAATGATTTAAAGTGGTCATTGTTTTTGATTAGGATACAAATTTAAGGAAATAAAAAGACTTTTAAAAGATTGATTCTTCTTCAAAAGAACACACGCTTTCACTTTATTAAGATACAAATATCTTCTCATTTTGGCAAATTATTTGTACATTGCATGGCTATGAAGTACGAATAAAGAATCTTTCAATCTTTAATTTTAAAACATAAAAAAAATGAAAAAGTTTTTTCTTTTGGCGGCAATTGCCCTATTTACTTTCAGTATAAACAGTACAGCTCAGACAGCTAACAACAACACTACAGAACAACAAAAATCTCCGTTTGACGGTATTGTAGAATTTAGTCAGGATACAATAGATTATGGAACAACCAAGTTAAACAAACCTGTTACTGTAACTTTTAAATTCACTAATGTTGGCGAAAAACCATTAATCATTAAAGATGCACAAGCCAGCTGCGGATGTACCACTCCGGACTGGACAAAAGCACCTGTTTTACCCGGAAAATCAGGCACCATAAAAGCTACTTATAACGCTTCAGGGATGGGAAAAATAATGAAAACTGTATTTGTAAACTTCCAGGGAATTCCACGCGCTAAACAACTAATTCTTACCGGTGAGGTGCTCAAATAAAAATATATCGCAAGTATTTTTTAACTTTATTTGAGGCCGCTATTTATTAAGATTACATTATCACCTGGCTAGCATCTTTTTTATTGTAGCCGGGTGATTTATTCATATCACTACCTTAAAAAATGAACCCTATATGCCCACGATTAGTAACCGAGGCTTAAAAATGCCTTCTTCTCCAATCAGAAAGCTTAATCCGCTAGCAGATGCGGCAAAAAAAAGAGGAACAAAGGTTTATCATCTCAATATTGGTCAACCCGATATAGCTACGCCAAAATCAGCAATGGATGCTGTTCGCACATCAAGTTTTGAAACACTTTCCTATAGCCCGAGTGCAGGAATAGAAAGTTATCGAAATAAATTATCTAAATATTATGCTAAAAATGACATCTCTGTATCGCCTTCTCAGATTATCGTCACTGTAGGCGGATCCGAAGCTATTTCCTTCGGATTTATGAGCTGCCTGGATCCGGGAGATGAAGTGCTCATTCCTGAACCTTTTTATGCCAATTACAATGGATTTGCTACAACAACGCAGGTTACTGTTAAGCCGGTTACATCAAGCATAGAAAACAATTATGCACTTCCTGATTTTGCACAATTCGAAGAAAACATAGGACCCAAAACCCAGGCCATTCTAATTTGTAATCCCAGCAACCCAACCGGATATTTATACAGCAAAGAGGAACTGGAACAACTGAAAGATTTATGTAAGAAACATGATTTATTCCTTTTTGCAGATGAAGCCTACAGAGAATTCTGTTACATAGGAGAACACTTCTCCGCATTACAGTTGGAAGACATGGATGAGCATGTCATTTTAATGGATACTATTTCTAAAAGATACAGTGCCTGTGGTGCCAGAATCGGTGCATTGGTAACAAGAAATGAACAAATTTTAGAAATCGCATTAAAATTTGCTCAAGCCAGATTAAGTCCACCCACCTTTGCTCAGATATTGGAGGAAGCCGCGGTAGATTTACCCGAAACCTACTTCACAAAAATGCAGGCTAAATATAAATCGCGAAGAGACTTGCTTGTAAGCGAATTGCAAGCAATGGATGGCGTAGAATGTCCGCTACCACTGGGTGCTTTTTATGCCATGGCCAAGCTGCCTGTGGATGATTCGGAAAAATTCTGTCAATGGCTACTTAATGATTTTTCTTTCGATGGCGCAACGGTCATGCTTGCCCCTGCTACCGGATTTTATGCAACCCCCGGTCTCGGAAAACAAGAAGTAAGGCTAGCATACGTACTCAATGAAGAAGAAATAAAAAAAGCAATGACTTGCCTGAAAGAAGCTTTAAAGCAATATCCGGACAAACTTTAATTTAACAAAGTTTAAACTTTTAGTTTAAATAGATTCCTTATTTTTGTACTCAACGTCATTTAGACTAAAAGCTATTATTAAAAATATTTTAAATTATGGTCATCCACTTCAGATGATCATCGTAGAGAGGATGGGAGTAAGGTCTTCGGTTTAATCCGAAGACCTTTTTTGTGTGTTAAGCCCTATTTATTTTCTATTTTTGTCACTCATAAACATGGAGAAAGAAAAGATATATCACATAGATAATTGTCAGATAATTCGGGTTCTATTCAACCAAAAAATTATCCACATCCCCAACAATAAGGGTCTTAAATGCATTATTAAAGATAATAATACAAAGAAATTAGCACAACAAATAAAAAGTGACTATCGCTCTATTTTCAAACAGCCTTTGAAAATTTCAAACCAGTCTCTGATTATAGAAATTTGGGGGCATGTTGTTATAGAAAAATGGACTTATCGACTAGCCCGAAAACTGAATAGAGAAAAAGTGTGGACACTCCATAAGACAATCTACCACCACTGTAAAGTGGTAGATTGTGGAGAAAAATCCATTGACAACAATAGAAAAATTTGGGATTTTCTGAGTTGGTTTTATCCGCTGTTTTATTTTTTTCTGTAGGATTTCCGGTGTATCATATATTTACTAATAATTTGATACTTTATCAGTTTATATTTTGATTTTGTATTTTAATACCCGAGGTTAGCACCCCGAGTTTACGTATCTTTCATTTTAACAAACTAATACGTCATTAACGTCCCTGTCCAGATCCTTTCTTTATTCTTTTTGTTTCAGATTGAATACCGGTATCATTATATTTTTTCACCTTCACCTTTTGATTTCCGAAATTCCAGGTAAAAGTCAGATTAAACGCTCGTTGATTCAGAACATTTTTGATTTGTGTATGCATATTTCCAAAATCAATAGCTCCATCAACATTCAGAGTTTGGAATATATCCTGAACATTTAATTTAACAGAAGCCTTTTCATTCCAGAAAGACTTTTCAATACCGGCAGAAATCATCCCCATAGGATTAATAACAAGCGGCCCAATAATAAATTTAGATCGATACATACCGGTTAACTCTGCTTTCCAATGATGAGGCAATATAAAACTCTGATGGGTATTAATCATAAAAGAGGTAAACCCTTTATCTAAATGATATCCATTATACAAACCCTTGTAATGTTTGTAAAATATACGAATACTGTTATAAGTCTGCCACCAATTTGTAATCTTCACTGGCAATCCCAATGTAAGAGTATAATTATCCATATCATTTAAATTGTCCTGTGTTTGATAAGTGGTATGAATAGAATCAATCTGACGAACTATCTGTGTCATAATATCACTAGTATGGCTATAATTAAATACGGCTGAATACTTCCTGTGAAATGTATAAGAAAGTTCAAAAGAATTTACAAACTGAGGTTTTAAATAAGGATTTCCTTCCTGATAGGTATATTCATCAATATAATAAACAAACGGATTTAAGTTTTGATAGTTCGGACGATCGATTCGCCTTGCATAAGAAAAGCCCAGAATATGATTTGAACTCAGGGTTTTCGTGATAGACAAATTGGGGAAAAGTTCGAAATAACTATTTTCATTTAAAGAATCGGTGGTTAGCTGATTCGCATGCGTAACAGTCTGTTCTCCACGTAATCCCAATTTTGAACTCCATCCATTTTTAAATTTCTTAGAGAAACTTACATAAGCAGCATTAACGTTTTCCTTATAAATAAAATGATTGGTAGATCTCGCATCATCCTGCCAACTACCATCTTTAAACTTTTTAAAAACACTATTATTATCGGTATGCACATAACTATATTTCAATCCCGCTTCCAATTTTGTTGTCTTGCTAAAAGGATGTACATAATCTATTTTGGCAGCATAGATATTCACCGTACTAGGCTGTTTTCCTTTCCGTTTTTTGGGATCATGTAAAACATTTCCCTGACCATCAGTAACCTCTGTTTCAATGGATTGTGGCATGGATTGATAAAAACGATTATAGTCCAGATTTGCTGTAATTGAACTTCCTTTCTCATCCATATCCCAATTATAATGAAGATTTACACCTTCGTTATTCCAATTATTGCCAATATGATTATTAGAAGTAGAGATGGAATCAGTCAGACCGGATTCATGACTAAAATGCACCGGACTATAACTATTCAAATCACCTTTATTAAAGGATCCATTGGTAACAAAACCTATCGTTTGATTTTGTGTCAAATAAAAATCCATCCCTAATTGGGCTGTATGATTATTTCTTCCATTCTTAAGTCTGCTCTCCTGAGTTAAAGTAGTTTGTATATCTTTAGAATTGGGAGCATAAAAATCTCTTATAAAATTCATCCCAATTTTATTCTTTTGATGATTAAAATTATAATTACTATAAATACTAAACTTTTTGTTTTTATAATTTATAGAACCTCCGGTATTGTATTTCAGATATTGACCATAACCAATTCCTGCATTGAGACTTCCATTTAAACCTAGCGCAACCTGCTTCTTCAATTCAATATTAATCAACCCGGCAGTACCTTCCGCCGAATATTTTGCCGGAGGTTGCCGCATAAGGGAAATACTGGAAACAGAAGCCGCCGGCATTCCTTTTAATACTGCGGATAACTGTTTAGCTGAAAGATGCGTAGGTCTCCCATTAATCATTACATTCACACCACTTTTTCCATTCATCGTTATATTCCCATCCTGATCAACATAAATACCTGGGGATTTTTTCAAGACTTCTAAAACCGTATTCCCGGCACTCACAGAACTATTCTCTACATTCACAATAGTTTGTCCCGGCTTATGTTGAATAAAAGGTTTGGTCGCTGTCACCTGAACGCTTTTTAAAGATTTGCTGCTGGGAGTCACTGTAGCTACAGGAAGTGTAATTTTTTTATTTTCATTATTTACAGAAAAGGATGAAGTAAAAGCTTTTTTCTTTCCAAGAACTGAAATCGAAATAAAATAATCACCAAAAGCAATTTTTTCAAAAGAGTAGGCTCCTTTTTCATCGGTAAGTGCCCCTTTTACCAAAGAGGAATCGCTTAATTTCAGTAATTTCACGGTTGCATATGTTGCCGGCTCCCCCGTCTCATCTTTTACTAATCCCCGGATATTTCCTGTGGCATTGCTTTGTGCAAATAGAGTTGAGGAGCTTAAAATCAAACCGATAAAAAAGAGAAATAAAAATACGTGTTTCATTGTGTTGTAATTTTGTAAACCGAGCCAAATCCTAATTGACTTAGTTATAAATAAATTATTCCTATACAAAGAAGCGATAATATATTTTATAAAGATAATCATTTCGACAAATACCTATAAAGACTGGTTCAAACCCTCCTATTCTCCGATATAAATATTAACACCTACTAGAAAATGATTTCAACTACATTTTTCATCTCTTCATCCTGTTTTTCGGGCTTTTGGTCGTAGAGACACCATTTCCAAGGAATAGTTTTCTTATTTTAGCCTTATGGCAAAGCTGCAATCGATATGGAAGAAGAGCTTTACAGAAAGGAATCCCAGAATAAAGTTGCATATTATATTCTGGATTATTTACTTCATTTCTTTCTGTAGCTTTAGTATGGTGCTCTCCACCTCACAAAATTCAGAGGCAGGCGGAAGTATAGTGGCAGGAATCCTTGTCGGTCTATTGTTTAATATTCCAATAATTTGTATCCCATATTATTTGACCATTCAGACGGTCTATAAGTATATAAAACAAAAACGATTTCTACTCTCATGTATATCTCTTCTTCTCTGTATTTTTCTTTTTACGCAGCTATATTATCTGGGAATTTCTGGTTTTATTAAACTAGATACAATATTTGACCTGCAAATGAACAATTCTTCACAAGTATATGCCAATGCAGTAAAAAGAAACGGATATGCTTTTTTCACTAATTCCCTGGTATGGATTCAAATGACAATTTCCTATTTTGTTTTAATGGCTCCTCCTATAGGAGCACGTATCTTCAGGGATCAGTTACGATTGCAACAACATAAAAATCGTTTGGAGAAGGAAAACATGAAGCTGCAAATGGATTTTCTAAAAGCCCAGATACACCCACATTTTCTCTTTAATACATTAAATAACATCTACTCTCTTATTGCACATCATGAATCGGAAAAATCTGCCGAAATGGTTTCCGGATTATCCTCTCTTCTTCGCTATGCCTTATATGAAGGAAAAGCAGAATTTATTTCTTTAGAAAAAGAGATAGAAATGCTGAAAGATTATATTGCTTTAGAAGAGGCAAGAACGGATGAGATTGATTTAGAGATAGAAATTCCTTCCCACTCTTGTCTTTCTAAAATAAAACTTCCTCCTTTTTTGCTTTTACCCTTAGTTGAAAATGCGTTCAAACATGGGGTAAATTCTCAATTTCAAAAATCTTCCTTAAAAATAAAAATTGAAATCACGCCAAAAAGTGTTCATTTATTTGTTCAAAACAATTTTGATGTAGAGTTTAGAAAGAAAAATGAAGGAGGGCTTGGACTTTTAAATCTAAAGAAAAGATTGGCTTACTATTATAAAGACTGTCACAAATTGACAACTGAAGAAAAAGAAAATATCTTTACAGCAACCTTAAAACTCCCCAGATCATGTCCACAATCAAAAGTATCATCGTAGATGACGAACCTTTAGCACGCAAATTAATGGCTGGTCATGTAGAAAAATTACCGGATTGGGAAATTGTTGGCATTTGTAAAAATGCAGTAGAAGCTTATGAATTATTGGTTAAACAGCCGGTAGATGTTTTATTTTTGGATGTCAACATGCCGGTTGTCAGTGGGATAGATTTCTATCGTTCCCTTAAAAAACCACCACATCTGGTATTTACTACTGCTTATCCGGAATATGCCGTCGAAGGATTTGAATTAGAAGCTGTGGATTACTTACTCAAACCCATCACTTTCAACCGCTTTTTAAAAACAGCAGAGCGTATTAGTCAAAAAATATCTTCTACCGAAGAAAATATAAAATCAGAGGAAGAAAATATTCGAGATTTTATTTTTATTAAGCATTTTAGTAAGCTGGTAAAAATTCCTTTCAAAGACATCTTTTACATTGAAGCTCAAAAAGACTTTGTCAAATTCGTTACGAAAGAAGAAGAATTACTGGCCGGTATGAGCATGAAACAAACTGAGGAACTACTTCCCACTGCGAAATTCCTTCGTATCCATCGATCCTATATTATTTCAATTCAGGCCATAACTGCAATGTTTGGCAACATCATTGAAATAGGCAATAAACAGCTCCCAATTGGCGGGAATTATAAAGAAAAAGTCATTGAAAAACTGAGTATATAGATGTTGGAATCCTTGATATAAAGAGCTAACAGGCTCATATTTTAACCATATTTTAAATAAAAAATAGCATACTGGAACAACGTTTGCTCTTTATTATTTGTCTATTAAACAGAAAAGATAACTATATTAGCCAAATAATTTTATACAAACGTCATGAAAAAGATTATCCCCATTTTAAGCTTATTCCTCATTGGAGGAATGCTTTTATCTAGCTGTTCAAAAGATCCTCTGGATGATATGACAGCAGAAGAGAGTCAAATTTATATTACAAGAAAAGACAGCTCCGCTAATTTTTCTAGTTATAAGACTTTCTCTATCGTAGATTCAATAGCCGTTGCAAATAATTCAGGAGAAGGAAAAGAACTTACCGATGATGATATAAAGCTAATAAAACTTATTAAGCAACATATGCAAGACAGAGGCTACGTTTTAGTGGATACCACCCAATCTCCGGATTTAGGTATTAACATCATGAGAATTTCTTACACTTATCTCAATGTGGTACCCAATAACTACTGGGGCTATCCCGGATATTGGAATACTGGATATTGGGGCTATCCCGGATCCAGTTATTACTTCCCACCATCCTTTGGATATTATCCCCCCATGTTCAGATATTATAATACCAAGTCTGATGTTTTGACTATTGATATTATAGATCTTAAAAATGTCAAAAAAGATAATAAACTGGAGGCTGTTTGGAATGCTTCTATGAAGGGTGTTGGTGTTTTACATCCCACATTTTATGAAAAGGAAATAGACGCCATCTTTAAACAATCTCCTTATTTGAACGCCAATAAATAAAGTAAGAATGAAAAAGCTAAATATATTTTTTATAATCGGTGGGTTACTGCTTATGTCAGCAGCTGCCAATGCACAATTTAGAAGATATTATCCGCCACAGGGACGCTGGGTTCCTCAAGATCACGTGGATAGAAATGGAGAAATCCAAAAAGATCAACCGAATTATAGAAATAACAGTCCCAGTAAATTATCACTAAATCTAAATTACGGTATTTCACAGCCTTTAGGATCTTTGACTGATTATACAGACAAAACAAGTTTTAATGGTTGGGATTTTGCCATATTATATGAGCTTAATCCGCAATGGCAGGTAGGTTTGAATATTGGTTTTTATGATTATCAAAAGAAAATTCCAAGAAAAGTATATCCACACAATGGAAGTACTATTTCTGCTGTTCAGACGCATGCTATCCGACTAACCCCAATTCAACCAACAGTCTTGTATTTCCTCAATGAAGAGAATCAAAAAATAAAACCTTATGTCGGTTTAGGCGTTGGTATTACAAATGTCAATTACAGAAAATATTGGGGAAAATTTGCCGAAAAAGACAACAGCATTACCTTTAGTGCCAGTCCTATGGTAGGTGTGCGTATTCCTTTTAGTCCAACTTCTCCATTTAGATTTAACGCAGATGTAAAATATAATTTTAGTACCTATAACAAAAACGGAATCAATAAAATAAGTACGGTTCAAGCCAATGTAGGATTGAGCTTACGAATTCATTAATCCGCATTATTCACCAATGATAACCTTGGTACACAGATTTATAAACAATCCGTTTTCTACTACTCCGGGAATATTATTTAATTCCCGGTCTAAGGTTTTAGGATGATTAATCGGATAAAAGTCGCAATCCAATATGTAATTCCCATTATCAGTAATGAAAGCTGCTCCCTCTTTTTGACGTATAGAAAGACTCTGACAGCGTTTCTTTAGATGTCCTATGGTCCATTCTATACCGAAAGGAACCACTTCAACAGGTAAAGGAAATTTCCCTAAAGTATCCACCGATTTACTTTCATCAGCTACGACTATCATCTGTCGGCTTTTAGCTGCAATAATTTTTTCTCTTAGCAAGGCGCCACCTCCGCCTTTTATCAAATTAAAATTTGGATCCACTTCATCAGCACCATCAATATCGATATCTAATTCATCAATATCAGAAAAAGGCACAATGGGAATATCCCATTTCTTTGCTAATTCTTCCGATTCTTTTGAGGTAGCCACAGCTTTAATTTTAAGCCCGTCTGCCACCATTTCTCCGATTCTTTTAATGGCCCAATAAGCAGTAGATCCTGTTCCTAAACCTACGAGCATTCCAGATTTGACCAAGGAAGCAGCTTTCTCTCCGGCAGCTTTTTTAGCAAGGTTAATTTCTTCCGACATATTTTTTTTAAAAATTACGATAGCAAATGTATATGAAACGAAGGTTTACATAAACCCTAAAGTCAATTTCGCCTCTTCACTCATCATACTCATCTCCCAAGGTGGTTCAAAAGTCATTTCCAGATTTACATCAATGACGCCATCTACTTCCTGTATTTTTTGGGCTACTTCCTCAGGTAAAGATTGTGCTACCGGACAGAAAGGAGAAGTTAAAGTCATCAAAACATCCACATTAAAATCATCATCTACCTTTACATCATAAATAAGCCCCAATTCCCAAATATCCACAGGAATCTCGGGGTCAAAACAGGTCTTAAGCACCTCTACAATGTCATTTCTTACAAAATCCGGAGTTTTCCCCTGTTCATTCATTACTTCTTTCTTTTCTTCACTCATAATTCTTTTATTTAGTACTTTCCGTTTTCTGTTATCGGGTGTCCGTTATCCATTTTGCTGTCTGCTTTAGGCATTTTACGTTAAGCCTGATACCCCAGATTTTCCTTTTGTTTAAATCCCAGGGCATATAATTTCATTTGTTTAATCATGGAGGCAAATCCATTAGAACGTTTAGAGCCTATCACCCGGTTCATACCAATTTTATCAATAAAATATAAATCCGTATCTAAAATTTCATCCGGACTACGATCATTCCAAATCTTGATTAATAACGTAATCAACCCTTTTGTGATGTCCGTATTACTATCTGCATCAAAATGTACTTTTCCATCTTTTATCGAAGAATTCAACCACACCTTGCTTTGGCATCCACGCACTAAATTATCCGACTGATAATACTTTTCATCTAAAGTCGGTAATTGATTTCCTAACTCCATGATATAGAAAATAGTACTTTCCATATCTCCATCCAACATGGAAAAATCATCAATAATTTCGTCTTGAACTTCGTTTATTGTCTTGTCTGTCATTTTTTTCTTTTCTGCTGAATATGCTCTACTGCATTTAAGAAAATATCTACTTCCTCAAAGGTATTATAAATTCCAAAAGAAGCCCTATTGGTTCCCTCAATATTATAAATATTCATCAGTGGCTCGGTACAATGGTGGCCGGTTCTTATAGCCACTCCTCTGGCATCCAACATCATTCCCATATCAAAATGATGCACATATTCTGAAATAAAAGAAGACACCCCAATTTTATCAGGAGCCGTCCCTATCAATCGGATTCCATCTATATCAGATAATCCTTCGGTAATTTTTTCCAACAAATCTTCTTCATGTTCCTCCGCCTCTTTAGAATGATACTTATCCATAAAGGCTACAGCTTCCTTGAGGGCTATCACGGCTCCAATATTAGGCGTCCCGGCTTCAAATTTATATGGGATTTCATTGAAGGTGGTATGCTCAAAAGAGACAGTTTCTATCATTTCTCCCCCCCCTTGATATGGAGGCATGGATTCTAAAAATTCTCTCTTTCCATAAAGCACTCCCACGCCGGTAGGCCCATACATTTTATGTCCTGAAAATACCAAAAAATCACAATCCAGATCCTGAACATTAATACTTTTATGCACCACCGCCTGGGCTGCATCTATCACCACTCTAGCACCTACCCCATGCGCTTCCCGAATAATTTCATCTACTGGATTGATGGTTCCTAAAGAATTAGAGGCATAAGTGACTGAAACAATGGCTGTTTTTTCAGATAATAAATCCTTAAAAACCTCCATGTCTATTACGCCACTCTCATCCGCTAATGGAATCACCCTTAGTTTTGCCCCTTTTTCCTCACAAATAAGCTGCCATGGAACAATATTAGAATGATGTTCTATAGCCGATATAATGACTTCATCTCCAGGTCTTAAGAATTTACGACCATATGTTTGAGCCACAAGATTCAGACCTGCCGTAGTTCCAGAAGTAAAGATAATTTCTTCCTTTTCACCGGCATTTATAAATTTCCGAATAGCTTCTCTAGTTTCTTCAAAATGAGCTGTCGCTCTTTCTGCAAGGGTATGAATACCTCTGTGAATATTAGAATTATCATATTCATAATATTCGCGAAGGGCATCTATCACCGAAATTGGTGTCTGCGAGGTAGCTGCATTATCCAAATAAACCAGAGGATGTCCATTCACTTTCTGATTTAATACCGGAAATTGAGAACGAATCATATCTAGATCAAAAGTCGCTTTCTTATTTGAGATTTCGTCTATCATAAACTAATCTATACTTCTTAATTTATAATCTATCAGGTTCTTCAATGGATCTATTAATCCTTCTACATTCATTTTCTCTACCACTTCATAAGCATATGATTTCAAAAGGAAATGCTGAGCTTCATGTTTAGACAATCCCCTGGAACGCAGATAAAATATAGCTTCGGCATCTAAATGTCCGGTTGTGGCTCCATGGGTACAACGCACATCATCAGCATATATCTCCAGCTCTGGTTTAGTATTGATAGTAGCTCCATCGTTGAGCAAAGTATTGGAATTTTGTTGATAAGAGTTGATTTTCTGAGCATCTTGATGCACCACAACCTTTCCATTAAAAACTCCTGTAGATTGATCATCAAGGATTCCTTTATACAACTCATCGCTAAAACATTGGGATTTTGCATGATCTACCCGGGTATGATTATCCAAAAACTGATGGTCATTCAGAATGAATAAGCCATTTAAGATACTATTACAGTTTTTTCCGTCCTGATAAAAATGCAAATCATTTCGTACAAAAGCACCATTGAGTGAAATCTGATGTGTTTCTACTTTTGAATCTTTCTCTTGATAAACCTTGGTATAACCAACATGATAACGATCCCCCTCTTCCAGCTGTAGTTTAGAGTAATCTACATGTGCTCCACTCCCTACTTTAATTTCAGAAACAATATTAGTTAAAGAAGGATGCGCTCCTTTTCCCACAAAAACTTCTACCAATTTAACCTGACTATTATCCTCTACAATGATGAGATTTCTAGGTTGTATCAGATATAAATCTTCGTCAGTAACAGATATATAATATACAAAAACCGGTTTGTCCACGACTACTCCTTTGGGAATATCAATCAATACGCCCCCCGAATGCATAGCGGTGTTCAAAGCTGTAAAGCCGGATTCATTGGTCACAACAGAAGCTAAATTTTCCTGATAAGCACCCTCCGCCTCCACGTTCTCCAAATGGGTAACCGTAAAGGCATTTTCTCCGGTGGGTAATACAGATAAACTGTCATTTAGATATCCATTAACAAACACCAACTTATAGGCATCCACATCATGGGTAAGTGGAAATTTTTCAAAGTTCCTTTGATCCAGTTCTACCTCTTTCTTAACGGGCCAGGCATAGGGTAATTTGGTAATTTTTCTAACATTAGTATATTTCCAATCTTCTATTTTTTTATGAGGAAACCCATTCTGTCTAAAAAATTCAAAAGATTGCTTTTGGCGTTCATGCACCGAGCTTTCAACACTATTTTTTTGCGACTTTTCCCACCAATATTCTATTCTATCCAGTAAGTTTACTGTCGAATCTATATTATTCATTTCTATTTATGCTATTTTAACAATTAAGACATCCTCTATTTCACTTCAGCAAGACCAACATCCTTTTTTAGCCAGTCATAACCTCTTTCTTCTAATTCTAATGCCAAGCTCTTATCTCCTGATTTGATTAAACGTCCTTGATGCATTACATGAACTTTATCAGGAACAATATAATTTAATAAACGTTGGTAGTGTGTAATCACCAAGAAAGAACGTTTTCCATCTCTTAATTTATTCACTCCATCAGCCACAAGACGTAAAGCATCAATATCTAGACCCGAATCTGTTTCGTCCATGATGGCCAATTTAGGATCTAACATAGCCATTTGGAATACTTCATTTCTTTTCTTTTCCCCTCCGGAAAACCCTTCGTTCAAAGCACGACTTAACAGACTTTTATCCATCTGCACCAAGTCCAAATTTTCTCTCATGAGTTTCATAAAGGCTACTGCATCCAAGGGTTTTTCACCTCTCGCCTGAAGCGTTTCGTTTACCGCCGTTTTTAAAAAGTTAGTTGTACTTACTCCGGGTATCTCTATAGGATATTGAAAAGCAAGAAACAACCCCATGCGAGCTCTCTCTTCAGGTTCTAATTCTAATAAATCCTTTTCAAGAAATGATACTTCTCCCCCATTCACCTCATATTCTTCTCTACCGGCAAGAACAGAGGCTAAAGTACTTTTCCCGGATCCGTTGGGTCCCATAATAGCATGAACCTCTCCGGGTTGAATATCTAAATTGATTCCTTTCAATATTTGCTTATCTTCTACAGATGCCTGTAGATCTTTAATTGATAACATTGACATTTTTTATCTCTCTTTTAAATTATATACAACTTATAATTAATCCCTTCCCTTATCCTACACTTCCTTCCAAAGTAAGGGCTAACAAACCACGTGCTTCCACAGCAAATTCCATGGGCAACTGATCTAAAACCTCTCTGCAATAACCATTTACAATAAGACTAATAGCCTCTTCTTCTCCTATTCCCCTTTGTTGACAATAGAATATCTGATCATCACCAATCTTAGAAGTGGTGGCTTCATGCTCTACCTGAGCTGTTTTGTTTTTTACTTCTATATACGGAAAAGTATGGGCGCCACATTTATCTCCTATTAGCAGAGAATCACAATCCGTATAATTCCTTGCATTTTCAGCCCTCTTTGCCACACTCACCAAACCCCTAAACGAATTATCACTTTGTCCCATCGATATTCCTTT
>DATGTY010000401.1:0-4221 GCA_035301605.1 Chitinophagaceae bacterium
CATTTTATTAAAATACAATTACTATAATTCTTCAAATCATTTTATCAACACGCTCAATTTAGGCCAAATTCTTCATTAATCACCTCCGTATCCTTCCCCAAGACAGGAGCTGACTTAGAAGAAAAAAGTCTTTCTCCATCAATACGGATAGGGCATCGTGTGGTTATCACCTTTTCTCCGGAAGGCAAATCAATATTTTGTTCCATTTGCAAAACCTTATACCCTTTTTCATCAACCATCTTAGTATAATCAAATAGCTCTGAACACCAAATTTTTGCAGGTTTTAATATAGACAGCCAATCTTGTGTTGTTTGTCTTTTAAGATATCGACTCAAAATCTCTCCGATCTCATTTCTTCTTGAAAACCATTCTTCTTTGTCCTTATAGGTCTTTAACTCTTGTGCTCCAATTACCTGCCCCAGATAATTCAAGTCTCCCATTGCCAAAACAATATAATCATCTTTTGTTTCATATATACCATAAGGCGCACTTAAATACGCATGTGCGTTTCCTTTACTTGCTCTTTCCGGCAACTGACCTCCATCATTTAAAAAAGTAGTAATCACCTCAAATTGAAAGTCTATCAATGAAGATAACAGATTTACTTCAATCAGCGCACCTCTTTTTTCTTTATTCCTTCTCACCAAAGCAGCTAAAATACCTTGGACAAGATGGCTTCCTCCCATTAAATCCGCTATCGAAAGACCGAATGGCACAGGAGGATTTTCTTTATCTCCTGAAAGCCATGTCAATCCCGAAAGAGATTGTATCAACAAGTCCTGCCCAGGTTTACTTTTCCATGGTCCTTCTTTTCCATAACCCGTAATTTCGGCATAAATAATTTTTGGATTCAGCGCTTTAACACTTTCAAAATCTAACCCCAGTTTTTCCATTACCCCCGGTCTGAAATTATGGGTAAGCACATCTGCTTTCCTTATCAGTTTTTTTACCTTTTTCAAATCAGTAGCCGACTTTAAATCAGCCGTATAAGATTCTTTATTTCTATTTATCGTGTGAAAAAGCAGACTATCTTCTCCCTCGTAAAGATCCTTTATCGCCAACTTTCTTCCATTATCGCCCACCTCAGGTCGTTCCACTTTAATCACTCTCGCCCCCAAATCCGCTAACCGCAATCCGGCTGAAGGGCCGGCTAAGAATTGACAAAATTCCAATACTATTAAATCCTCTAATGGCTTCATTATATCGTCTTAAAATAAAGTTCATTTAATTTTTGCAAAATCTGCTTCTCTCCTCCTCCATGCATAAGATAATCTCTTACCACATCTCCTGCATAATCTTGAAATTCAAGATATCGATTATATCGGGGACGTAAATAGGCTCTTTCATAGGCAGGCAAGGTATCTTTAAAAAATCCGTCACATTGGAAATTTGTATTTTTATTATCCCAAGCTCTCCCATGCGCAGGTTGCCCTCCCGCATCAAAAAATAAAGTCTTTTGACAATGCTCTGAAGTGATGTATTCGACATAGGAGAGTGCAGCTTCTACTTCCTTTGTTTGAGCAGAAACAGCTATCCCGGTTCCCCCAAGAGTTGATCTCAATTTTTTATTTCCCCTCAGAGAAACTAAATCATGAAATCGTAATCTATGATTAGCATAGCCTTCCCTTGCAAAATTAGTATATCCATAAGCAAAAGGACAATACATAAATTCATCCGTTTTCGACAACATTTCATAAACTCGTATTGGGTTCCAATCAAAGCACCTTTTATCCACTTTTACCAAAAGCTCCCTTTGAAGCTGAAGAGCTTCTGTTCCTATCTCAAAACTCACCACCGTTTCTTTAGAGAGAAAAGGCTCTTCCCCTAAGGTTGCACAAAACATATAAAAATTCATCAACGAATCTATGGGGATACCTGGTACAGCAACCTTCCCTTCGCTGGCTAAATCAAGTACTTCTTTATAGGTTTCAGGTAAATGCCCCCCTTTCTCCTTGAATAGATCTTCCCTATAAGCGGCTACGGGTGTAGCGGCATCAATAGGGAGCGCCCATTCATGTCCCTCATAGGAATAGCTTTCAAAAGACCGTCCTACACTATTTTCACTTTGCCCTGTTATCACCTTTTTATCTAAATATTTATCCAAGGGTAATAGGTTTTCATGTGCAGCTGCATATCCAACCCACGGATGATCAATAACCAATAAGTCATATTCCTGTGAAAGTTCTAATAAAGATTCATCTGCAAAATCTTGTAAGGTTCGTTTTTCCCAAGTAATCTCTACCTCCGGATTTAACTCATTAAAGCGCTGAGATGTAGAAACTACAGGAGTATAACCCCGGCTATGGTTCCAGGTAATTCCTTTTAAAAACTTTTTTCTCATTATATAAAAAAATTATATTCTTCTTATAAAATTCAAATATAAATCTATTATTTACAAATAAAAAATATTTTTCTTTACCTTTGAAATAAGTCAATACATTTTGTATCTTTATATTTAAAGTAGAACATGCCTAAGAAAGAAAATGCTATAAAAGGGAAAGCTAAATATACAGCTCCGGCACTGGAGAAAGGGTTAGACATTTTGGAGTATATTTCTCTAAAAGCCAAACCTTTGTCCCAATCTGAGATCGCTTTAGGAATAAACAGGAGTCCCAATGAAATATATCGAATGCTCATTATACTTGAGCACAGGGGGTATATTTTAAGAGATGAGATTTCAGGGAAATATAGGCTTTCACTAAGACTATACAGTCTATCGCATCGACATTCTCCAATTGATGAGCTCAGAAAAGGAGCACAATACCCCATGGATGACCTGTCTGAAAAGACCCGCCAATCTTGCCATCTGTCTGTATTATATCGAAATAAGTTAATTATTGTATCTCAATCCCGCAGCCCCGGTTCTATTGCTCTTTCCATAGAAGAAGGAAGTGTATTTCCACTTATGGAAACTGCTTCGGGAAAGGTACTACTGGCCTTTATGCCAGGAAAAGAGCAAATGGAGATTTTAAACCGCAACAAAATATTCAATTCTTTTAACAAGGAAGACAAAAAAGAATATCTCCAAATTTTAAAAGATATAGAAAATGATGGATACTATTTTGCCTCAAGTGAACAAGCAGACGGCGTTACTGATATAACCGTTCCTATCGGCAACGATAAAGATATTATCGCCTCTCTAACGGTCTCTATACTTTCTATGCAATTAAAGGAGAAAATTCTCCATAAAGAAATCTTAAAAAAGACCTTAGATACTGCCAATAAAATCTCAAAAAATCTTGGTTTCAAATAAGATTTAAGTCTCTAGAGAGGGAGAAATTATACTTTCCCCTCTTTTTTAGCTTCAAGCCATCCTGTATATAAAAGACTTTTACTTACTTCTTTACGAGAGAAAAAACAACTTGATCCCCAGCCAACTCCTAAAATAATGAGATGTGTATAAACCCCTAACATCAGCTTATTTTGACTAAAGTTCAAACTTCCCAAGTCCAAAATCAGGCGTTGATTCGTATCATCTCCAATCGTAGTAGAAGTAAGTATAGCATACGCTGTAAATAAAATACAAAAAATGATGGCTACCGTAAGTCCTTCCGTATTCGCTCTCGGAAAAAAGAAACCCAATAGAAAGATTCCTGCAATTCCTCCGGAGAAGATGGAATACAAAACGAACATCACCTTTAAGACTTCCTGATTTCCCGAAAGCAAATACAAAGAACTCGTCAAAACAGCGAGAAGACCAGCCACAACAACCAATCCTTTACTCACTCTCAGATAGTGTTTATCTGATTTATCCGACTTCCACCTTTTATAAAAATCAGTCACACTCACTGCAACCAAGGAATTCAAGCCAGAAACTACCGTAGATATCGCCGCCGCCAATAAAGCAGATATAACCAAACCTAAAACACCTGCAGGGAGTTCATTCATGATAAAGAAAGGGAAAACCCCATCTGGACGAGTATCGGCAGGAAGAATACCAGTCCGAAAATGGTAAAACACAAATAATGCCGTTCCTATAAACATAAATAGCATCCATACCGGAACAGTTAATATAGCTCCCATTAATGTAGCCCTAATTGCTGACTTATCAGACTTTGCCGTAAGATATCGTTGTACCATCGTTTGATCTGTAGCATACTTCTGTATGGCATAAAAGACTCCATTGAGCGCAATCACTATAAATGTCAATCTGGTGAAATCAATATCATAAGGACCAAATCCTGTTTTGCCATTTTCTACTGCCACTTTCCAAATCTTAGG
>DATGTY010000402.1:0-8794 GCA_035301605.1 Chitinophagaceae bacterium
AGCCTCTCAGTGAAAGATGGTCAATACCGCTACTATATCAGACTGGGTGATCCGGTGAGTACTATAGCCGATATAGCCAATCTTCCAATACGGACACCTGGAGGGACGATCGTGCCGTTGGCCAGGCTTGCCGCCGTTCAGCAAGAGCCAGAGATCCCCACAGGATATCATTTATACAATGGGGAAAAAGGCCTGGTCATTACCATACAAAAGCAACCTGACGCCCGCATGACACAGCTGGTCCCCCGAGTGAAAAAGGCGGTCGCCCGATTTCAAAAAGATTATCCACAGATCCATTTTGCAATAACAAGGAATCAAACCTCCCTGTTGCATGCAGGTATCGATAACCTGAAACAGGATCTGCTCATAGGAGGAATTCTGGCCATCGCTATCTTGTTTTTGTTCTTAGGAAACTATGCTTCCCCAACGCTCATGAGTATTAGCATTCCGGTATCCCTCATTATCTCCTGTATTTTCTTTTATATTTTCAATATCTCTTTTAATATTATTTCCTTATCGGGTCTTACTTTAGGGATAGGCATATTGATTGACAATTCAATTGTAGTATTGGATCGTATTACACTAAAAAGAAGGCTGGGTTTGCCGATGGATGAAAGCTGCATTACCGGCACCAATGAAATCATGATTCCGGTAATCAATGCGGTATTGACAACAGTGGCTGCCTATGTCCCGTTAATATATCTGAGCGGCTTGGCGGGCGCTCTTATCTTTGACCAGTCCATTGCCCTAAGTATTTCATTGGGCGTCTCTCTATTGGTTGCTTTTATACTGACCCCATTATTGTATAAATTAATGGTCAGGGGAAAAGCCACAGATATGCGGGAGGACACCCGGTTCTATGCTGGTGTGCTCAGGGGATATCATCAGATGATCCGGTACGTATTCAGATATAAGAGAACTTTTTTTATTATCACGCTTCTTGTTATGCCTATTGGCTTCTTTTTGGCATCCCACATTCCCATTTCCGCTTTACCACAGATTGAAAAACAGGAAAGTTTGGTTTCACTCAACTGGAACGCGCCCATTGGCGCCAAAGAAAACCTGAGAAGAATGAAGAAATTGGATTCCTTATTACGCCCTTATACGATCACCAGAGAAATGGAAATAGGAACCCGGCAATTTTTGACACAACACGAAAAGGAAAATTCCGTTCAACAATCAGAATTTTATTATAAATGTAAAAATGAGAGTTTAAAAGTAAAAGCTGACCGGATTTTGAGCAATTGGTTAAGCAGCCACTACTCTCATGCTACTTGGGATATACTGGATGCACCTAATGCATTTACAAAACTATTTTCTAATGAAACTCCCTATTTTGAAGCTCGTTTTAGGTCACTTTCACAGAAAAAGGAAGGAAATGACTCTCTATTTAACAGCATTCCGCTACTGGTTAGTAAAGTAGAGGCCAACAATTGGAAGCGAGGCGCCGGGTTGATTCGGGAGCCCATAATGGATGTCACGCTTAATGAGCGTAAAATGATGCGCTATAATGTAAATCGCAATACCATTGAGAACACTTTACAAGAATTATTTGGCAGATTTACGATTACCCAGTTAAAGCATTTTGGAGATGTGAAATCCGTTCGCTTTGTAACCAATGAGCTTTCTCCTACTACTGAATCCTTACTTAGAACCCCCGTTAAAGGGACAGACAGCTCCTGGTATCCCCTGAATAATTTTATCCGTATGTCAGTCAGTCAAGATTACAGGTTTATTACAGCAGATAAAACGGGTTCGTACAAATCCATCGTTTTTCCAAAAGATAAAAGGATATCATACACCAGCCTTCAGGAGAGGCTGCGAAAAGCTGCCGTAAAAGAGGGACTGCGGGTTTCTTTTACGGGACAATACTTTTCGGATCGGGAACAATTAAAACGGTTGGTTTTTATTTTCCTTTTAGTATTCTCCCTGATGTACTTTTTAATGGCGTTGGAGTTTGAAAGTTTGATCCAGCCACTGATTGCATTGTTTGTCATTCCGTTAGGAGTTTCGGGTGCTATGATTATCCTACTACTTTCAGGAGGGTCTTTAAACGTAATGGCCGCTATTGGCTTCGTGGTGATCCTGGGAATGATAGTAGATAACCCTATTTTGATGGTCGAAACGATCAACCTGTTAAGGAAGCGATACGGAGCGGATCAACAAATGGTAAAAGACCCCGATAAGCTCGAAGATATTATACACGAAGCAGGGGAGATGTGCCTCAAACCCTTACTAATGGTTTCGTTAACTACGATTCTTGCATTGATCCCCATTTTATTCTTCACGGGGATTGGAAATGATCTTGAAAAACCTTTAGCGCTCGTAGTTATTGGGGGGCTTTCGATAGGCACTTTTTTTACTATTTGGTTTGTCCCGCTTGCGTATTGGTTTTTTACTAAGAAAAACAAACGGTCATGAAAAAGAAACTGCTCTATTGGTTCGTTCTCCTATTCCTGTATTGGAGTAATGCACAGGCGCAAACGTATAAGCTCGGCCTGAAGGAGGTCATTAAAATTGCTTCGGAACAATCCATACAGGCCAAACTGAATGAGAATATTCTAGATAATAAATATTATTAATATAATATCTATAAGTCTAATCTGAGGCCGAGTTTGTCCCTCAGTGGGAATTTTCCGCAATATTCAAAACAATATGCTCCCGTCATCCAGCCGGATGGAACTCAAAAATATTTACCCCGGTATTACAACACAGCTGCACTCGGGCTAAGTCTCTACCAGGAAATTCCATTCACAGGAGGCAGTATATCCCTGTTTTCCGGTCTCAACCGCTTTGATGATTTTGATAAAAAGACCCATCAATACAACAGCGTTCCGGTAACCATTCTGATTAATCAGCCCTTATTTGCTTTTAATCCCTGGAAATGGAAGAAAAAAATACAACCGCTGGAATATGAAAAGGCTAAAAAGCAATTTAATGAGGATATGGCCGATATTGCCGTACAAACCACCCAATTATTTTTTGAAGTACTGACAGCCCAACGAGATTTACAACGGGAGTCTCTGAATCTGAAAAATAACAGGCTCATTTATACCATCGAACAAAAAAGAATTGACCTTGGCACTACCTCAAAAGAAAAGTTATTGCAAATACGGCTACAGGTGCTACAGTCAGAAAAGGAAATCCGCCGGGCACAACTGGAGTTACAAACTGCACAACAGAATTTAAAAACATTTATCGGGTTAAACACGGCAAGTAACATTCGGTTAATGATACCCACCACGTTACCCGATATTAAAATAGACTCTGCTCATGCACTGGCTTTGGCGAAACAACGCCGCCCCGAAATAACTGAATTTGTACTGCAAATGCTGGAGGCAAGACGGGATCTGGATCAAGCCAAAAAGTCACGTTTTCAGGTAGATATTACAGTTTCTTACGGCTTAAATAATGCGGCTACATCCTTTCCCGGAGCCTACCATGACTTAAAAGATCAACAGGTAGCCAATATAGGATTTAACATCCCCTTATTTGACTGGGGTCGGAGAAAATACCAGGTAGAAACCCCAATTGCCAATAAAAAAGTAGTTCAATTTACTATTGATAAAGAAAAACTTGCTTTTAAGCAGGAAGTGCGAACGGCTCTTGCTAATTTTAATTTACTGAGAAACAGTATTCCCATTGTAAGGGAAACGGACAGTATAGCCCTGGAGCGCTATCAACTGGCATTGCAACAATACCAGATTGGTAAATTAAGCATCACGGATCTAAATATAGCGCTATCAGAGAAAGACAATGCTTCCAATGACTATTTACAAATATTAAAAAAATTCTGGTCTGCTTATTACTTATTACGAAAGTTGACTTTATTTGATTTTGAAAAGAAGAAAGCCATGGTTAATGAGAAGAGGTAGCTGCCGAGGTTTAGGTAGGATTGTTTCAAGATTCCAGGCTATTTCGCGTTTTTGTAATTTTCGTCGCTGCCCCTGTCACTACTTACATCTCCCGATTCAGGTCAAACTTTTATCGGAGAACAGTTCAGTGTATATGACAATCCAAGGTCTATATTTTTTAGTCCAACTCTTTTTAGCAAGTTTGTTGTGAGAATAGAATCGTTGGATGAGGTTTGAAGTATATCCGATATAAATTTTGTCAAACTGGTAGGAGTAAAGAATATATACGGTGTAAACTTTCATGGAATCAAAAATCCCGATTTTTACAACCGGGATTATTTTGTAGCGAGGGCTGGATTCGAACCAACGACCTTCGGGTTATGAGCCCGACGAGCTACCTCTGCTCTACCTCGCAATGTTTAAATATGTATCCGTTTCATTAACGGAGTGCAAAGATAGCTTAGTCTTTTAAACTCACCAAAAAAAGATAAAAAAAGATAAAAAAAAGAAAAAATTATTGCAACGTTCACAGTAAAGAATTTTGTAATTTTGAAATGTTACCATCAAACCCAATAAACCAAGAATATGAGCAAAGGAGTTATTACAATTAAAGAAATAGCCAAACAATTAGAAATATCGCCTTCTACGGTATCTCGAGCTCTTAGCGATCATCCAAGAATTGGCCTTCGTACGAAAATGCAAGTAAAGAAATTAGCTGAAGAATTAGGATATGAGCCCAATAAACAGGCGATTGCTTTTAAACAAAAAAAGACTTTTACCTTAGGGCTTATTTTGCCCGGATTGCAAGAGGATTTCTTTTCTGATGTGATTACCGGAATTGAAGATGTGGCATTACAGGAAGGTTATAGCGTGCTTATTGGACAGTCTCATAATGATACAGAACAGGAGGAACGTATATTTAAGACCATGCTGGATCATAGAGTGGATGGTATGCTCATTACTATAGGAAAACACACGTCTGCGGTGAAAAGACTGCAGGAAATAAATAAACAAAACCTGCCTATTGTCTTTTTTGACCGCATTCCGCAGGAAAGTAACGACATTAATGCTGTTTGGTGTAATATATATCATACCACTATGGAGGCGATTGATTATCTAGTTTCCAAAGGACATCAGCGCATTGCTTATCTTCGAGGACCGGCATCTCTGAATATTAAGAATGAACGGGAACGCGCTTATCAAGATGGAATTAGAAAACATGCGCTGCCGGGGAATTATGTTTTGAGCACTGATTTATCCTCCAATTTAACCTGTGAGGCGATGAAACAATTTTTATCTTTGGCGGAACCGCCTACCGCTGTTATTGCTTTTAATGATAATGTGGCGTTGGATGCGATAAGATACTGTAAAGAACAGGGTTTAGAAACAGAAAAAGATATTTCTTTTGTTAGCTATGGTAACTGGCCCATTACCGATTACATGGAATCTCGCCCGTTAATATCTATTGAACAATTTCCTTACGAACAGGGGAGCAAGGCAGCGGAATTATTGTTTGATATTATGAAACAGAAAGGCAAGATAGATCCTCGCAATATTATGTTGGATAGTGAAATGATATTGCACAAAAGTAAACAGTAGATTAGGAAAAAACAATCTAATCACAGATAAAAAGAACTCTGTTGTCTGTGTCATCAACGTTCTATTTATTCCTTATTAAGGCACGCAGATAACGCTGATTGAGCAGATGGTCACAGATGAAAATAACAGCGCAAATCAGCTTTATCTGTGTCATCAGCGTTCTATACATTATCTTACAAACTATTATCTTTCTATCACTATATTTAAATATTTCGTCTTATTGAAAAGATACGTCTTTGTTAAGTGACGGCATTAATACTAATATTATAGAATAAATTATAGTTGAATGGGTATTATTTTACCATAGAATTATACCACATAATGCTGTATTTTTTGAAGATTTAATGTGGATAAAAGAGTACTTCCTACCGGAAAAGTCAATTTTATATTAAAAAGTGTAAAATTTGCGCAACCGATTGAACTCTATATTGCAATCCTTTGCATTAAATTCAACCTTCCTTATTTCAAGCTTAATAGTTGGACAATAGTATTAAGTAATATATATTGCGATTCGAAAGCAACGAAATTATAGATATATAAGCTGTTTTTGGATATCATTTAATCATAAGTAATTCAACTAGGTAATAATTGATTTTGAAATAAACTCTACTAATTAAAATGACATACTGTTTACAAAGAAAGCAGCTTTATGCTGTGCTGTCTTTTAGTGTTTTCTTTTTGTTCCTGTGTATTCAGGGATATGCTTACACTCCTTCTCCATCGCTATATGTAAAAGACAGTTTGCCTTCCAAAGACAAAGAGGTCGATACAGATACTACCCTTGCAGGAAATATGTCTGATAACCACTTTACAGGAATTGATATTAAGCATATTAATGTGAATGATACCGTATCTGTAAAAAGAATAGCACGTCAGCCTTATATTTCTCTACAACAAATGCTTGAAGGAAATGTAGCTGGAGTTTATGTAGAGGAGCCTTCCGGAGAACCGGGTACACATCAATATATCTTTATTCGGGGTCTGAGTTCTCCATTATTGGGAAAGAAAGATTTGATTAATTCTCAACCTACTGTCTATGTCAATGGTGTTCCTTTGACCAATGCAAACCCTTTTGCATTTGATATTCAAAAATACGATTTCAATAGGATTGGTCCTGCTACTAACTATTTAGCCGATTTAAGTGTAAGTGATATTGAGTCCATTAAAGTCATTAAAGACCCCGCTGCTTTAGCTGCTTTAGGTCCCGAAGCAGCGAATGGTGTGATTTGGGTCACAACCAAGAATGCGCATTCTGGTTATAGAGAAATTAGTATTAACTCTTATGTGGGATTTGCGCAAAAACCGACGGTAACACCTGTTAATGCTGCTTATGAAGATGCCTTTCGTCAGCCTTATTATGATAAATATGGTACGGCATACGATCGTTTACGTTATCCTGCCTACCTGAGAGATTCTACAAATTCAACTTATTACGGTCCTTCAAACTGGATTGATTCTTATTATAAAAGTAAGCCACTTTATTCTGTGGATTTAAGCCTGACCGGAGGATCTGAACGTGCAAATTTTCGTTTTGTAGCCAATAAAACATCCAGCAAGGGAACGGCTGACGGTACTTCTTTTGATCGCTATGGAGTTGGGTTTTTTATTAATACTTTGCCTTTGAAATGGTTGACATTGTCTGCCATGATTCGTGCTAACAGACTTGAGAGAGGGCGTAATCGCAGTCTGAGAGACCGCATAGCCACCGAGCGCTATTTGCCGGAGTTGACCAATCCTTTATCTCCAAACAAATCGGTGTATAACCAATATTTATCTGTTTTTAACAATGATGTTGTAGATGAAAATAAGGTGAATACCATTCAGGGTTATTTTGGAATAAAAGCAGATTTGGGCGCATTAACTTATAACGGAAAAATCTCTATTAATTATAACGAAGGTGCTCGTCACACCTTTTGGCCTACGACATTATTAGAAGGACATAATTTTGTTTCTAATTACTTCGGATATAATCAACGCTTTGTTGTGAGTAATTCTCTGAACTACAAATTTAATTTTGATAATGGTTCAGCACTTAATTTGAAGGCAGGACAGGAATTTCATGAAGATATTTATAAATATGATTATGCTTATGCCTATAATGGCCCCAACGATTTTATCAAAGTAAATGCTGTAGATGGTAATGCTAATCATGAAGATTATCTGCAGCCTGTAGTATGGCAGCCACATCGATTCCCTGATAAGATGACGCCACGTTTGGCTTCTTATTATTTCCAAGCAGAATATAGCTTGAATCATCTTTCCTTCGGGGGAATTATTAGAAGCGATGGCTCATCTAATGTACAGCCGGATCACCGTTGGTTTATGTCTTACGCCTTTAGCGGGAAGTGGGATATAAAAGAAAGTCTGCTTCCCTATAGTGAGGTTAGTACCTTAAATCTTCGCGCTTCTTATGCAAAAATCGGTAAACTTTTTAATGACGATCGTTTTGCTATCGGTCCTCAGTATAAAGTAGATATGGGATGGCAGGGAGAGCCTACCATCGGCTCCTATGTTGGTATTGCTGGATTATCTCGTCCTTATACTGCCGGTTGGGTTGGTTATGATATACCCTGGCAGTATAGTAACAAGTTGAATGTGGGGATTGATGCCGGTTTTTTGAATGACCGATTTTTAGTTGCTGTTGATTTCTATAAAAAGGATGATAAGAATTTGGTTTTGCCTGTTCCTATTCCTACAGGATATGGTTATACCGGAGCTTATGAAAGTGGTATGTGGATTCAAAATATAGGAGTTGATCTCAATTTATCTGCACAAATATTAGAACATACCGATGGGTTGAATTGGTTGTTTACAGCCAACCTAAATTATAATAAGAATGAGTTAAAAGCATTACCCGGAGGTTTAGACGAGGTAACCATAGGGAATAGAAAATTGAAGGTAGGATATGCTATTGACCAGTTTTGGTTATTAAACAATGAGGGTATCTATAATACCAATGCAGAAGTTCCGGTTAATCCGAATACCAATCTTAAAATGTCATACAATGGGGTGGCTTTGCAGGAAGGGGATGCCAAATGGCAGGATGTGAACGGAGATTATGTGATTAATAATCAAGATAAAACCTTACAAGGAAACTTTATGCCTAAAGTGAAGGGAGGATTTGGAAGTTTCTTTACTTATAAGGGTTGGAGTTTAGATTTTCATTTCAATTTTGTGCTGGACAGAGATATACTGAATAAATATGCATCTGCCAGGCTGGACTTTGTTAATGGTCAGAATAATAATGACATTCAATCTGTGAAAGAAATCACATTCTGGGAAAAACGTTTAGATCGTTCTCAATATCCCAAATATAATCCCTGGAGTAGTGTGATTCCATA
>DATGTY010000403.1:0-6650 GCA_035301605.1 Chitinophagaceae bacterium
GGAAAAGAATGGAATAGAGAAATGATGTAACCGCAAAAGTTGTAGAGAAACGTTAAACTTGTACTGCTTCCAACAGCCAACAGCCAATAGCCAACAGCCAATAGCCAATAGCTAATAACCAGCAGCCAATAGCCAACAGCCACAGAAACCTCGTCTATTTCCCCAAAAATATTTGAAAACCGAGTGAGGCAGAAAAATTATGAGATGAATTTTTTGATTTCGTATAGTCTATATAACTATAGCCCAGGCCTAATTCGAGAGACGATCTCTTGGTGATAAAAAAAGCCGGGCCTACAGATAGAGCGAATATATTAGCATCAACTTTTTGTTTTTCTTCGGAGTGTCCTGCAGTTATAGGGCTGCCAGGAATAGAGGGGTCATTGGGCTTCTCTATAGATTGGTTTGTTTCGGTCTTTTGTTTATTGTGACTGTAGCCATAGCTGAAGTCGATGAATATATTCAACTTATTTTGAGTGGGCAAAAGGTAGTATTTAATGAATGGTCCAATCACGTAACCAAAAGTGTTTTCGGAAGAAGAATTGGAGATGTGCCCTATCTGAGATGTGCTTTCTGTCGATTTATCACTATTAGATAACACGATTCCTCCGGTGAGCCCAACACTAAGTTTGTCTAAGATGAAATATCCTCCATTTAAGGAGGTTTGCAGGGTGGTTGATGTATAATCGGAAGTTAAATTTTTAACCTTTTGATGATTGCCGGAATACAGAAAGTCAGCATATCCTCCGGTAAGCCATTGTCCTTTTTGAAGTTGAGAAAAGGCATTAAAAGCGATAAAAAGGAAAGGAAAGAGTAGTAGTTTTTTCATGCAATGGTTGAATTTATGATGATATAAGTTGTTAGAGAACAAAGATATTATCTTTTATACGAAGGTATAACAAATCAATGAAAAGAAGAATAGAGCTTTGGTGATTAACGAAGAATACTCCATTCTGTTAGGTATTTGAAAACCTTATATGATTTTTATAGTTTTATACCCCAAATACATCCTCGTTTATGAATAAGAAGAATATTTCTCTCATTTTAGGACCTGTTCTTTTTCTCTTTATCTATCTTTTACCATTAAAAGGTTTGTCTTCTGCAGGACAGGCGGTATTGGCAACCACTGCATGGGTGGCAGTCTGGTGGATTGGGGAAGCTACAGAATTAGCGGTTACTTCGCTTCTTCCGATTTTGCTCTTACCCTTAGCCGGAGGATTGAGTATTGAAAAAACAACAGCTGCTTATGCGCACCCTTATATCTTTTTGTTTATGGGTGGATTTATGATAGGTCTGGCTATTGAACGTTGGAATCTTCATAAGCGGATTGCTTTTTCTATCATAAATTATATAGGAAAAAGCGAAAAAAAGGTGATTGTTGGTTTTATGGTGGCCACCGCCTTTTTATCTATGTGGATATCTAACACTGCTACGACCTTAATGATGTTTCCTATTGCCCTTTCAGTCATAGAAAATTTTAAATCAGAAACCGTTTTTTCTAAAAATCTGATGTTGGGAATAGCTTATTCTGCCTCTATTGGGGGAATGGCAACCCTGATTGGTACGCCTCCCAATATTATCCTTGCAGGTATTGTGAATGAATCTTTGGGGATGGAAATATCCTTTTTTAAATGGATGTTATTTGCGCTTCCTTTTGCGTGTATTTTATTACTAGCAGCCATACTTTACCTGACTAGTTATAAAACTCCCAGAGAGACAAATGATAAGCAGGAGTTTACTTTAGAAAATTTGGGGAAAATTACCGTTCCCGAGAAAAGAGTGTTAGTCGTCTTTTCTATCGTTGCTTTTCTATGGATTACCCGCTCCTTTATTTGGGAAGCTATTATTCCGGGACTCAATGATACCATTATTGCGATGGGAGGCGCTTTTCTTTTATTCTTAATCCCGGCGGGAGAAGGGAAAGAACAATTGATGAATTGGGATACGGCAAAAAAACTGCCCTGGGATGTGCTACTTATTTTCGGAGCAGGATTAGCGATTGCTGCCGGATTTTCGCAAACAGATCTGAGTAATTGGCTGGCCGGTCAGTTTTTGCATTTGAAATTCGTTCCTTCTATGTTGATTTTATTGATTGTTATTGCCGGAATTAATTTCCTTACCGAAGTCACCTCGAATACTGCTACGGCGAGTATGGCGCTGCCATTAATGGCTACGTTAGGTTATTCTTTAGGCATACCGTCTATTCAGTTGATGATTGCCGTAGCCTTGTCAGCTTCTTGTGCTTATATGTTACCGGTATCTACACCACCGAATGCTATCGTTTTTGCCTCCGGCAGAATAAAAATTATTCAAATGGTAAGTACGGGTTTTGTCTTAAATATCATTTCTATTATACTTATCTTCTTTTTTGTATCTTATTGGTGGCCTGTTATTTCTTAACGTAAATGAAAGTCTGAAGAAAACGGTATTCCTTTGTATCTTTGAGCGTAAAAATAAATAGATGAAGTACACACTGTTAATATTATTAGGTTGGTTAATATTTCCATTCATGTCTTTCTCCCAAGTAGCTTATTGGCAACAAAAGGTGGATTATCAAATGAATGTGAAAATGGATGTGGAGGCCAATAGACTAAAAGGAACACAATCTCTGACATATTGGAATAATTCTCCGGATACCCTGCATAAGGTGTTTTTTCATTTATATTGGAATGCTTTCCAACCCGGCAGTATGATGGATGTACGTAGTCGAGCACTGGGAAAGACTATCTTAGGATATACTGCTTCCGGAGATACTGTAAGAGACTGGGATAGACGAGTGAAAGATAGAATTCAACATTTGACACCTGAGGAAATAGGATATGATAGCGTGTTGACCATTAAAATGAATGGACGCCCTCAGAAAATGATTTATCATGAAACGGTTCTGGAAGTTCCTTTGACACATCCTATTGCTCCTCATGCCAAGGTGACTTTTGATTTGGTATTTAAATGTCAGGTTCCTTTACAAATAAGGCGTAGCGGTCGGGATAATGCAGAAGGTGTACGCTATTCTATGAGTCAATGGTATCCTGAAATAGCAGTTTATGATGAGAACGGTTGGCATCCGACGCCTTATATAGCCAGGGAGTTTTATAGTAATTGGGGCAATTTTGATGTAAAGATTACTATTGATAAAGATTATATGATAGGAGCTACCGGATATTTACAGAATGCCAACGAGATAGGTTATGGTTATCAGGATAACGGAACTCAGGTTAATCATCCCGGCGGTGAAACCTTAACCTGGCACTTTAAAGCACCTAAAGTGATTGATTTTGTATGGGCAGCCGATCCTGATTATAAACATATTTCTGCAGTAGCTGACAATGAAGCACATACGGTTATTAATGTCATCTATAAAGATACCGGAAATGCAAAGAAAACAAAGAAATGGCACAACTTGTTAAATGCTGCAATTAGGGTATTGCCTTTTATAGAAAAACATTTTGGCACTTATCCTTATAAGCAGTATTCTTTTATTCAAGGAGGAGATGGCGGAATGGAATATCCGATGGCTACTTTATTAAAAGGGCCGAGTCTGGGCACTGCTTTTCATGAATGGATGCACAGTTGGTATCAGATGATGCTTGCTAGTGATGAAACGAAATATCCTTGGATGGATGAAGGTTTTACGACCTATGCAGAAGGAAAAGTGTCTCATCATTACTATACTACTTATGCTGATTCTATCTATAAAAACAGACCAAAAGCGAGAGCAAACAAAATGGAAGATTTAGCGGCTTTGCCAAAAGGGGAAGATGGGGCTTATAGCGGCTATTATCGACTGGAGCGTAGTGGATTGGCAGAGCCAATGACTACTTTTTCTGATCATTATATGACTAATTACGCCTATGGACAGAATGCTTATTCTAAAGGAGCTGTTTTTATGGAACAGTTGAGTTATATTGTAGGGCAGAAAACATTAGATCGTATTTTGTTGACCTATTATAAGAAATGGCGGTTTAAACATCCGGGGCCTAAAGATTTTATAAGGGTTGCTGAAAAAGTTAGTGGAATGCATTTGGATTGGTATAAAGAATTTTGGATTAATACTACAAAGTTTATCGATTATGGCATTGATTCTATTAGGGCAGTGGATGGGAAAATCTTGGTTATCTTGCATCGACATGGACAGATGCCGATGCCACTGGATGTTGTGGTTACTTTCAAGGACGGGAATAAAAAGATTTGTTATGTTCCGACCTATTTGATGTTTGGAAAGAAACCCAATGAAAATCCTGATATTGAAAGGACGGTATATGATGCTTGGCCTTGGACAAACCCGACTTATGAAATTAAAATACCGGTAAACAAATCGCAGATTAAAAGTGTTGAAATAGACCCATCTCAAAGAATGGCGGATATTAATAGAGAGAATAATAAAGTTATTTTGTGAGAGAGGTGGTTTCGGCTACGCTCAACCACCAAAGGGAGCTACGCTCAACCACCAAAGGGTGCTGCGCTCAACCACTGAAGAAGTTGCGGTTAACCACTGGATTGAGAGGTTATTGAGCGTAGTCGAAATAACAAAAAGCACTAACTAAATGTTATTTCATTATTTTTAGGGAAGCTGATGAAAGGGCACAAATACTTGCTGTAACTCATCATAGCAGAAGATTACATTAATGGGTTAAGAGGTCTTTTAAAACTTAATGAATTATTAATACTATGTTTTTAACTAATCTCTTACCTTTGAACCAATAATTTATAAGCTTAATCTATGAAAACCAGAAAACTTATTCTTTTAAATGTCTTGTTTGTTCTTCTTATCGGCGGAATGAGCAGTTGTACTTATAATGATTTGGTCAGCAAAGAAACAGAGGTAGAAGAACAATGGTCCAATGTAGAAAACCAATATCAACGCCGTTCAGATTTGATTCCAAATTTGGTGAATACCGTCAAAGGAGCTGCAAATTTTGAGAAATCTACTTTGACCGATGTGATAAAAGCCCGGGCTTCTGCTACTAAAATTACTGTAGATCCCTCTAAACTGGATCCTAAAGCTATTCAAAAATTTCAGGCTAGTCAGGGACAGTTATCTCAGGCATTGGGGCGTTTGATGATGGTTTCTGAGCGATATCCAAAGTTACAGGCTACGGAATCTTTTAAAGGTCTGCAAGCGCAATTGGAGGGAACTGAGAATAGAATTGCTGTGGCCAGACGAGATTTTAATACTTCTGTTTCTAATTATAATAAAGCAATACGGAAGTTTCCCGGAGTGATTTATGCTAGTTTGTTTGGATTTGAAAAGAAAGGATTTTTCGAGGCAGAAGATGGGGCTAAAGAGGCTCCAACAGTAGATTTTGGTAGCGATAGTTCCGAATAAAACAAGTCCAATTAGTTTTTAAATAGAAAAAATCCGTGTGATGGGAATTTTTGGTAAGAAGAAAGAAATCTTTGATGAAAAGCAGAATAAAGAAATTGTATCGGCAATTCAGGATGCGGAGAAGATGACTTCCGGAGAAGTACGTGTGTATATAGAACTGAAATGTCAATATGTGGAAGCTTTGGATCGGGCGCATGAATTGTTTTACCATTTAAAGATGGAGGAAACAAAGGAGCGGAATGGTGTCTTAGTTTATGTGGCTATGAAAGACCGTCAGTTTGCCATTCTGGGAGATGAAGGCATTCATGAAAAAGTGGGTGATCATTTTTGGCAGGAACAGTTGAATGAGATGCGCAACAATTTTAAAGAAGCGCATTACATTATTGGCATCACTACGGCGGTACGCTCTATAGGAAGTTCCCTAAAAAAATATTTTCCACATCAGTCTGATGACGAGAACGAGCTTTCAGATGATGTGATATACGGTTAATTTAATCATAAAAAATAATTATTTTGTATTCTAATAAAAACAGTCTAAAAAACTTACCGAATACGTTTTATAGAAATAGTATCTTTCTCTTTTTATTTTCTTTTTTGGTATTCGGAATTTCCTTTTTCTCTATGGCACAGGATATTCCTGCCCGACCCAATCCCCCCAAGTTGGTGAATGATTTTGCCAATATTCTCGGTGCCCGTCAGGAAGCTGCCTTAGAACAAAAGTTGGTAGCTTATGATGATAGTACTTCTACGCAAATAGCCGTTGTGACGATTGGGACAACCGGAGGTTATTCAATGGTTCGTTATGCGGTAGATTTAGGAAGGAAATGGGGCGTTGGAGGAAAGAAATTTGATAATGGGATTATACTCCTTGTCGCTTCTCAGGATCATAAGGTGTTTATAGCTACCGGTTATGGGATGGAAGGTGCTGTGCCTGATATTACAGCACAACAGATTATAGATCACAGTATTTTACCCAGTTTTAAAAAAGGAGATTTTTATCAGGGTATCAATTTAGCTACTTCTGATATTATTAAAGCAGCTGCAGGGGAATATGAGGCGCCTGCCGGCTATAATAAAAACAAGAAAAAAGGTGGAGGCGGAGGCTTTTTCTTCCTTTTCCTCTTTATTATGATTATTATTATCTTCCTAAGTAGTAGAAAAGGTGGGCGTCATGATGATAATGGAGATCACTATAATGGACGTGGACGTGGATATGGATTAGGAACCTTTGCCGGAGGTATGTTCCTTGGAAGCATGCTCGGTGGAGGTCGTGGGGGCTTTGGTGGTGGTGGCTTCGGCGGAGGCGGTGGCTTCGGTGGTGGAGGAT
>DATGTY010000404.1:0-2791 GCA_035301605.1 Chitinophagaceae bacterium
AACAGTTTCCGGATATCAAATTTTATTCTCTCGTTGATAATAAAGATAGTTTATATATATTGCAAAAACTATTTGGAGCAGAAGGACTGACTGCGAATGTCTATATAGATGTGGATGTGGGAATGCATCGTACGGGAATACCTGTGAATAAGGATTTCTTTGATTTTTATGAAACGGTGATGCGGGCTTCTTATGTTAATTGTCGTGGTTTACATGTATATGACGGACATATTCATATTCGTGATTTTAAAGAAAGAAAGAAAAAGATAGCAGCTGGTTATCAGCAAATTGAGCAGGTTATTCAAAAGATTAAAGCTTTGGATTATGCTCCTCCGCATGTTATTGCAGGTGGAAGCCCCTCCTTTACGGTACATGCTTTGAATCCTGAAGTGGATTGCAGTCCGGGAACTTGTTTATTGTGGGATAAGGGGTATGCAGATATGCTTCCGGAACAGAATTTTTTGCATGCTGCTGTTTTATTGACAAGGGTTATTTCTAAACCTGTGGAAGGTATTTTAACAACAGATTTAGGTCATAAATCACTGGCTCCCGAAAATCCTATTCGGAATAGAATTTCTTTTTTAAATTTGACGGATTATGAAGTTGCTTCACAAAGCGAAGAACACATGGTTGTTAAGGTAAGTGAGCGGGAATGGAAGCAATGGAAGGTCGGAGATATTCTTTATGGTATTCCTTTTCATATTTGTCCCACGGTAGCTTCTTATGATGAAGTACAGGTTATTAAAAATGGAGAATTCACAGAACTATGGCAGGTAGCTGCCAGAAAAAGAAAAATTAAAATATAGAAGAATGGCAAAGTTAATATTTGATGCACATTTAGATCTCAGCATGAATGCGATGGAATGGAATAGAGATTTATCCAAACCTATAGCTGAAATCAGGGAGCGAGAAAAAGGTTTGACCGATTTGCCGGATAGAACAAAGGGAACCGTTTCTTTGGAAGAAATGAGAATGGGTGGAATTGGACTTTGTGTAGCTACCACCATTGCACCTTACAAAAGACCGGGTATCTTTAATACACCCTTTGTGCAAGGCTGGAACTCTCAGGAACAAGCCTGGGCACAAACACAAGGCCAGATTGCCTGGTATAGAACCATGGAAGAAAAAGGAGAATTGGTGCAGATTAGCAATTTGAAAGAGCTGAAGGCACATCAGCAACTTTGGGAAAGTTCCTCTGATGTTTCAAAACTTCCTATTGGTTATATTTTGAGCCTGGAAGGAGCAGATTCTATCATTAATATGAAGTATTTAGAAAAAGCTTATAACAATGGATTGCGCGCTATTGGTCCGGCACATTATGGTCCGGGAGTGTATGCTTTTGGCACAGATTCAACCGGAGGATTGGGAGAAAATGGGAGAAGTTTATTGAAAGAAATGGAACGGTTGGAGATTATTTTAGATACTACGCATTTGTGTGATGATAGTTTTTGGGAAGCATTAGAAAATTATCATGGACCGCTGTGGGCCAGCCATAACAATTGTAGGTCTTTGGTACCCAATAATCGCCAATATGCGGATGAACAAATAAAAGTGCTTCTGGAGCGAGGGGCTGTAATAGGAACTGTCTTCGATGCTACCATGCTCATCCCGGGATGGGAAAGAGGTAAAACAACGCCGGAAGAAACCGGAGTCGGATTAAAACATGTGGTTCAGCAGATTGATTATGTTTGCCAGTTGGCAGGAAATGCTAAACATGCAGCTATTGGTTCAGATTTAGATGGCGGATTTGGTAAAGAGCAAGCTCCGATTGATTTAGAAACCATAGCGGATCTTAATAAAATCCCTGAATTATTAAAAGAAAAAGGCTATTCAGAATCTGATATTGATAATATTATGTATAAGAACTGGCTACGGTTTCTGGAGAAAGCTTGGGGATAAATATAGATGTTTGTAGGCATATTGCCGCTGCTAGGATAAATAAAACTGACTACTTAGTAAGTGAGAACTTTAAACATATCGTAAATATCTTTAGAATTAGAGGTTATAACGTCATAAACCTGAAAAATGGTTATAGACATACTTGAATGCTAGGAAATTAAAATCCATCAGAAATTGATGACCGAACCGACAACAAACACATTAGCAAGAGAGCGGCTAAACGTTTTCCCCGCCTGACGGACAGGGATTGAAAAATAATACAAAATTAAGGATAGTTCTTCAATTAAATTTTTGTACTAAAATCCGCTCCCTCCTAAATATGTCACCGTTAGGGGTGCTCGTCTATAGGATATCACTCACTAATGATAACTTTTTATAGTAAAACAAAATTATATTTGTGTTTTGTTGATATTATGATTACCTTTATTTTGTTAAATCTATATTAATAGCTATTTTTCTATAAAAATAATTAAACCTTATTAAGAGAATAGGATTGAACTAATTTGTACTATGAGAAAGCTTTACTTTCTTTTATTGTTTACTTTCTTTTGTGGAATAACCAAGGCCACTAACGCACAAATTGAATCAGGTTCCCTTGCTCCTTATTCCGCTTTGAATCATACGCTTAGTACGCTTCCCAAAAATTATCTACACAAAGTAACTCGTAAGACGCAACAAGTTAAAAAGCGTATCACAAGGAGAACACAAAAAGCTTTAACGCGATTACAGAAGCAAGAAGAAAAGAGTTATAAAAGATTATCTGCAATAGATTCTCTTGCGGCGCATACGCTATTGACGGAGTCTATTGATTCCCTTTCAAAGTTGGGGGGATTGTTACAAGGAAAAGCCTTAGGACTCGATCATGAAATTCCGGGATCTGCATACATTCCAT
>DATGTY010000405.1:0-5512 GCA_035301605.1 Chitinophagaceae bacterium
TTAGGGTGCTGTCGAAATTGATTTGCTGTCGCATCGCAGTACATTTTTTCTTTCCAACGTTTATAATAATATACGGAGGATGCAATTTCATCTCCGTTGGCAACATTAATAAGCACAGATCGAACCGAATCTGTTCCGTAATCTATGCCAATAACATATTGTTCTTTTCCCATAAATTCTTTAATTTGTTGTCTAAGTAACACTTAATAATTTGAATAAAAAAATTTTATTTGCTAATCATTCTATAAATAATTGATATACAGTTGGCTGAAAACTATATTTTTTATGATTCTGCTTTATTTTTAGTTGAATTAGATAAGATGTTCCGGATTCGGAATAAATTTTAAAAAGGCATGAAAGTTTTCTTTATACTTCTCCTTATTTAATTTATAATAGAAAGCACCTCTTTTGGAAGAAGATTTGTCTTTGTCTTTTTGTTTTATCAGTAAATTAGTGGATAATATCTTGCGGCTAAAGTTTCTTTTATCAAAGGTGGTAAGATAAAAATCTTCGTAAAGCATTTGCAGTTGGGGCATTGTAAATTTCTCCGGAAGCAACTCAAATAGGATAGGATGAAGGGATGCTTTGTATCGAAGCCTGCTTCTAGCAAGATTTACCATTTTTTGGTGGTCGAATATCAATTTGGGGAAATCTGTGACCGGAAACCATTCTGAGTCATAGCTGGAACTTACTTGTTTATGATATTTATGAATACCTATAAGTGCGAAATAAGAAACACTAATCGTTCGTTCTCTAGGATCTCGCTTAGGCATTCCAAAAGCTTTTAACTGCTCTAGATAGACGCCCTCTAATCCGGTGAGTCGATGCAGTACACGTTTAGCAGCATGATCTAAACTTTCTTTTGGTTTTACAAAGCCTCCCATGAGGCTCCATTTCCCTTTTTCAGGTTCAAATCCTCTTTTTATAAGTAATAGTTTGAGGCGTTCGCCATCAAAACCAAAAATAATACAATCGACTGCTACAGTATAGGGATGTCCGGAGGGATATTGATCCATAATTAATAGGGTCTTATAAATGAATAAGATAGGTGTTGTTAATAACCCATTTTTCTAGGGTAAAGGTATTTTATTTTATAGAAATTAAAAATCCCCAAAAAATGATATTATTTTTTTTAAGAAGAAGAAATAATATAAATAATTGTTAATCATACAATTATAAAGATTCTATAAAATTGGTTTTTGAGAATTTTTAATAAAGATAAGAAAATAATTTGGAATTAATCTTTAATAAATGTATGTTTGACATTGAAATAATAAATGTTTTATTGACAATAAAATACTTTCTCTTACATTAAAAAACAACTTCATGAAAATTATTACATCTTCCTTTTTTATTACATTTCTGCTGCTGGCTCAAGTTAGCTTTTCCCAAAGCACAGCTTCTTTGTTTGTGAATGTGAAAGATGCACATGAAACCATTAATAAGAATATCTATGGCATGTTTTCCGAAGATTTAGGTCGGGATATTTATGATGGCTTCTGGGTAGGAAAAAATTCAGATATTCCGAATAAAGATGGGATTAGACTGGATTTGGTCAAGGCTTTTCAAAAAATTCATATTCCGGTTTTACGTTGGCCGGGAGGATGCTTTGCTGATACCTATCACTGGAGGGATGGGATAGGTCCCATGGAGGAACGTACCGCCATTGTAAACGAAGATTGGGGACAAGTTCAGGACAATAATCATTTTGGTACCCATGAATTTATGCAACTATGTCAGATGTTGGGCAGTGAAGCTTATTTTGCCGGTAATATGGGTAGCGGAACGGTTAAAGAAATGAGTCAGTGGATAGAATATCTGAATTCTAATATTCCAAGTGATGTAACAGATCTGAGAAAGGAAAATGGAAGAGAAAAACCATGGAAGGTGAAATATTGGGGCGTAGGAAATGAAAGCTGGGGTTGCGGAGGCAATATGACACCGGAACATTACAGCGACCTGTATCGGCGGTATGCTACCTTTTGTCGCAACTATCCGGGTGCTCCGTTGAAAAAAATAGCCAGTGGCCCTAATGGAAATGATACTCATTGGATGGAAGTATTGATGAAAAACATTCCGCTGAATATGATGTGGGGAATCTCCTTACACTATTACACGATTCCTACCAGTCATTGGGGGCATAAAGGATCGGCTACAGATTTTGATGAAAAAGAGTACTTCAATTCGATGAAGAATGCTTTATATATGAAGCAGATTCTGAAGGATCAGGAAGAAATCATGGATCGTTATGATCCTGAGAAGAAAGTTGCTTTGGTCGTTGATGAATGGGGGGTATGGACCGATCCTGAACCAGGAACCAATCCTTCTTTTCTCTATCAGCAAAATAGCCTGAGAGATGCTTTGGTGGCTGCTTCTACTTTAAATATCTTTAATAATCATAGTGATAGAGTAAAGATGGCTAATCTGGCGCAAACGGTGAATGTGTTACAATCCCTGGCCTTAACCAAAGGAGATCAGATGATTTTGACCCCTACTTATTATGTCTTTGATATGTATCAGGTACACCAGGATGCGACTTTAATCCCTATTAAATTGATGAGTCCGGATTATACGGTGGGTGGGAAATCCATTCCTGCTGTAAATGCATCTGCGTCCATCGATTCTGCAGGGACCATTCATGTCTCTTTCGTTAATCTGAATCCCAATAAATCCATTACGGTGCAGACCTCTTTTGCAGGTACGAAATGGAAACACATGAATGGGCAGGTTTTAACATCTGAAAATTATGATGATTATAATTCTTTCGACAATCCGGATAAGATCACTCTAAAACCTTTTAAAAAATCGGTTACAGATGCCGAGATACATGGGAAGAAGTTGGTGGTTACATTGCCGGCTAAGTCAGTGGTGACACTGACGCTAAAGTAGGAGAAGGAGTGATTAGGGTCTTAAAAATATAGTCGTAATTTTTGTACTTAATATATAATGATATTAAATTGTCTTTATACTTTTAAAATTATATTTATGAAAAATAAATTACTTGCAACGAGACTATGGAGTAAAGTGATGCCTCTGTTTTTTCTGTTGATTATGTACTGTTTTAGTGTTTCTGCACAACAGAATATTCACGTACATGGTGTTGTTGCTTCCAAAAGTGGTACTCCGTTGATAGGAGTTAGCGTCTCTGTAGAAGGATCTCAAAATGGGACGGTATCTGATAGTAAAGGAGAATATAAAATACAAGCAGAGGAAAATGATACGCTGGTTTTTAGTTATGTTGGTTATGCAAAGCAATATAAAGCAGTCACGCAGGAAAGAATTGATGTTGTTCTTAAACTATCATCCAATAAGCTCAATGATTTAGTAGTTATCGGGTATGGTAAAAAGAAGAAGGCGGATGTCACGGGGGCGGTTAGTACCATATCGGGAAAAGAATTGGTGAGGACGCCATCAGTTACTACATCTAGTGCTTTAGTTGGTAAAGTGCAGGGTATTACTACTCGTGCTACAGATGCGCGACCCGGAAACGGAACAAGAATCCAGATTAGGAGCCTTGGTGATCCTTTATTTGTTATTGATGGAGTACCCTATGGAGGAAATACAGGAACGGATGGATTTGGTTTGACTTCAATGTCTGGACAAGATGTGTTTAACAACCTTAATATGAATGATATTGAAAGTATTACTATATTGAAAGATGCTTCTGCAGCAATATATGGGTTACGTGCATCTAATGGTGTTGTTTTAATTACAACTAAAAAGGGTTCTAAAAATCAAAAGCCAAGGATTAATCTTTCAGGATATTATGGGATACAAAATTTTACGCGTTATCCAAAGCCTGCCAATGCTTATCAGTTTATTAGAGCACAGGTGGAGTCTGCAGAGAATTTAGGTCAACCTGCTCCTTATTCGAAGCAGGAATTAGCAAAATGGAAAACTGGAAAAGGTGCTTATAAAAGTTATAATTACTTCGACCAGGTGATGGCTGCTAATGTACCTCAATACAATGTGGATGCCAGTGTAACAGGGGGAACAGAAAAGTCAACCTATTATCTTGGAGCGAGCCATATTAAACAAAAAGGAGTTGTAAAAGATTTTTATTTTCAACGAAGTAATATACAAGCGAATGTGAGTACAGATTTATCTGAAGGCTTGAATGTAGGGGCTCAGATAAGCGCAAATATTCAAAAAAGACATAATGTAGGACTCCCCGGTCTGGATGATTATTTTAATCCCTTTCTAAGTATTTTAAGTATGTGGCCCACAGAGTCTCCTTATGCCAATGGGAATCCTAAATATATTCATCAGACACATAATGTAAATGTGAATCCTGCCACTTATGATGAGGATATTACCGGTTGGATAAATGATTTGAGAAGAGAACTCAATGTGAATTTAAATGCAGAATATGATTTTGATTTTGGTTTGAAAATAAAAGGAATTTATTCCAGGACTTTCCAAAATGAAGATTTTGATGGTTTTGAATATACCTATAAAGCTTATAAATATGATGAATCAACGGATACTTATTATACCCAGCCGGGTTATGGGAATCCCAATCCCTGGAGGGAAAAACATAAGCGTAATGTCAGATCTAGATATGCTCAATTGAGAGCATCCTATGAGAAGCAATTGGATAATCATTTTATTTCTGCGATGGTGGGTTATGAGCTTTCTGATTACAGAAACAGCTATATTGCTATTCACGGGGTGCCTACCAATAATTATATCCAACAGATGCAATTCTCAAATTTGGATTATCTTGGAGATATTTATGATGTTGAGGCAAGAGAAGGTTATGTGGGTCGTATTAGTTATAATTATAAGGGAAAATATTTAGTAGAATTCTTAGGTAGGTATGATGGTTCATATTTGTATGATCCGGATAAGCGATGGGGCTTTTTTCCCGGAGTTACAGCTGGTTGGAGAATCTCTAGTGAGCCGTTTTTTAAAAATTTTATAGGGGATGTTGTTAATAATCTGAAGATAAGATTTTCCTATGGGGTTACGGGAAGTGAATTAGGCGTGTCTCCCTTCGGCTATATTTCAGGCTATAATTTTAATGCGGGAGGCGCTTATCTCGATGGATCCTATGTTATCGGGTTACAAAATAGAGGTTTACCGGTAAGGAATCTTTCCTGGGTAAGAAATAAAACGACAGATATAGGTCTTGATATTGCCCTTTTAGATTCAAAAATAACAGGAACTTTTGATGTGTATCAAAGAAAACGTACAGGGCTTCCTGCCGCTCGATATGATGTATTGTTACCTAGTGAAGTAGGTTATATCCTTCCTCCCGAGAATCTTAACTCCGATGCTACATTAGGGGTTGAAGGAAAAATTAATTATAATGGACATTCAGGAGATTTCGATTATTCAATCGGTGTCAATGCTACTTTGGCTCGCTGGAAATATCTTCATTCTTATAAACCACGATTTGGAAATTCTTGGGATGAATATAGAAATTCCAAAGAAGAACGATGGGATTTTATTGACTGGGGATATCAAGTAGTAGGACGGTTTCAGAATCAAGAACAGATTGATAATTATG
>DATGTY010000406.1:0-2067 GCA_035301605.1 Chitinophagaceae bacterium
CCATCAATTTTTTCAGTAGATTTTTCTTTGTCCGGTTTTATATTCCCCGCTGGATCTGTTCGAATAAATATATTATCCATCATCCAACGCAAAACAGGATGGCCAGCATGAGCTAATTTCTTTTCTAAGGTTAGTTTCATTAGCTCTTTCGTAGGAGGACTCATATCTTTGAAGCCTTGTCCGAAGGGTACAACTCTAAAGCCCATACCCTCTAAGTTTTGAACCATTTGTACTGCACCCCAACGGTCAAAAGCGATTTCTTGAATATTATACTTTACTCCTAATTCTTCAATAAAATGTTCAATAAATCCATAATGTACGACATTCCCTTCTGTCGTTAACAAATACCCTTCTTTTTTCCATAAATCATAATTAACGTGATCACGAGCAACTCTTAAGTCTAAGTTATCTTCAGGCAACCAAAAATAAGGTAAAATATAATATTTATCATCCTCATCTTCTGGTGGAAAGACGAGCACAAAAGCCGTAATATCTGAAGTGCTCGATAAATCAAGCCCGCCATAACAAATCCGACCTTCTAATTCCTCTGGATCAAATGAGAACGCACAGGCATCCCACACATCCATTGGCATCCACCGAACCGATTGTTTCACCCACTGATTTAATCGAAGTTGCCTAAATGCATTTTCTTCAGCTGGATTTTGTTTAGCAGATTCGCAAGCAGCCTCTACCTTATCCATTTGTACTGTAATACCTAAAGATGGATTGGCTCTTTTCCAAACTTCTGGATCCGTCCAATCATCTTCTTTATCTGCACCAAAGATCACTGGATAAAATGTAGAATCCGTTTTTCGCTCCTCAATGATATCCACTGCTTTTTGATGTGTCTCATAACAAATTGACTGTGTATCTGTACCGGCAGTCGTGATCAGGAAAAATAAAGGTTGTGTTCTAGCATCCCCTGATCCTTTAGTCATAACATCGAATAACTTTCTGTTTGGTTGTGTATGTAGCTCATCAAATACTACCCCATGAATATTAAACCCATGTTTGGAATATGCTTCAGCTGATAGTACCTGATAAAACGAGTTTGTTGGTTTATAGATGATTCTCTTTTGAGACGTTAAGATTTTTACGCGTTTATTTAAAGCCGGACACATGCGAACCATGTCTGCAGCAACATCAAAAACAATCGTTGCTTGTTGACGATCAGCTGCACATCCATACACCTCAGCACGTTCTTCTCCATCCCCACAGCAAAGCAACAACGCCACAGCCGCAGCTAATTCAGACTTTCCTTGTTTTTTTGGTATCTCCACATACGCTGTATTAAATTGACGGTGACCATCAGGCTTTAAGACACCAAAAAGATCCCGGATAATACGCTCTTGCCAATCTATGAGTTCAAAAGGTTTCCCAGCCCACCTACCTTTGGTATGCGTTAACGCTTGAATGAAATTTACCGCAAAGTCCGCACTATCTTGATCGTAGTAAGAATCCTCTGCCATAAATTCTGTTGGTTTATAGTTTTTCAATTTTCTAATGTCTCTCACCTACTTTTATAATTTAATGTCAAATGTTATTGTTTGCACAAAATATATTTAGTAAAATTAATATACAAATTATCGGCTAATTGCAAAATACAATCTTATAGAGAGGAGAAAGAATATGATTATTTATTCTACGAACGAATGGAAAGGGTACGGAAAACACGAATATTATTGGAACGAATATAGGCTTGAAGGAGATACTGTTTATAAATATAAACGTAGACGCTCCAAATTCTTTGACGGAAAGGAAAATAACTGGGAAGAATCTGAAAACCTTGTGGAATCTTGGAATGTTGATGATCCAGAGATGCCCGAATGGTTAAAAGGATATATTTCATAGCAGATATAAACTAAGCAATACAAGTACAGAATTGCTTAGTTTTTTTATCCACTTTTCCTTCTCGATTTTTTTAATAATATAGCTTTTCGAAATCTGCTCCTTATTTTTGAGTAAAAAAATAACCACTGATTAGTGGTGTAAGAGAAAAAGGCCTCAGTTTTTTTCGTTTAATATTATACTTTTGATAAACACCAAGCGATCGCTGATCCATTATCT
>DATGTY010000407.1:0-4761 GCA_035301605.1 Chitinophagaceae bacterium
CTACAAATAACGGCAAGTATAATTTGCACTGGGCCGCTCACGACAGAATAGTTTTTCTGTCAGCAAAAGATAATTGGCCGCATCTATATTCCATTCCGGTATCGGGCGGTGAACCTACCCTTTTGACTCCGGGAAAGTTTATGGTCGAGTATATCAGCTTATCGTCTAATGGTAAACAGCTTGTGTTTAGTGCAAATACAGGTCCCGATGAGCTTGATATTGACCGAAGGCACATCGGAGTAGTGTCAGTGGATAAGCAGGATATGGAAATATTAACACCTGGAGACGGGATAGAAGCATATCCGGTTTATATTAATAACAGTGATATTGCTTTTATTAGCTCAACGGCATTTCGTCCTGCCTTGCCGACTGTTTGGTCTCATGGACAGGATCAAATAAAACTAATAGGTACCTCTCTTCTTTCATCAGTCTATTCAGAAGAAAACTTGGTTGAACCGGAACAGGTTATTTTTAAAGCGCCTGACGGAACGCCTATACATGGACAGTTATTTAGACAGAAAGGAACTGATACTACCAAGCCTGCTGTACTTGCTATTCATGGAGGACCTATGCGACAAATGCTGTTAGGCTGGAGTTACAGTGCTTATTACGCTCCACACTATGCTTTAAACCAATGGTTGGCTCATCATGGTTTCGTAGTTCTTTCTGTCAATTACAGAATGGGAATTGGATATGGCAATGAGTTTCATCATCCCACCCACGCCGGCCGACACGGGTTTTCAGAATATCAGGATATTATTGCATCCGGGAAATGGCTGGCTAAACAGCCTTATGTGGATGAAAGGAAAATTGGTGTTTACGGGGGTTCGTATGGAGGCTATTTGACTGCTTTTGCTTTGGGAAAGAACTCCGATATCTTTGCAGCTGGGGTAGATATATCAGGTGTGCATAGCAGGGTTCCAAGTGAAAAATATACCATTCCCTATGAACAAGCTCCTGATGCAGCTCTTGCGGATACTGTGGCATGGGAATCATCGCCCATTGCCTATACTGATACATGGGAATCTCCTGTTTTATTTATTCATGCTGATGATGACCGGAATGTAGCATTTAATCACAGTATAAAATTATTGAACAGGCTAAAGGAAAAAGATGTCTATTATGAGACCCTGGTTATACCGGATGACACCCATCACTGGCTGAGACATGCCAATCTTGTTAAGGTGTATAAATCTACAATTGATTTTTTAGTTAGAAAACTATCACAATAGATAAATTATGTGAATTCCATGCCATGAATAAACTTATCAGTAAAGAAAAAGCATACTCAAATATTGATTATATTGAAATAATCAAATTTGTTGTGGTTGGCGTGATTATTATGCTGTTTCAATACAGTTGTAGCAGTACAAATCCTTCAGATCATAAAAAAGATGATCATTGGCAACCAGGCAAAGAATTTACTGTAGCTCATGGATGGATTGAAATTGGTGTCGGTGATATGCCCTTAGTAATTAGTGCGCCTCACGGAGGTACGCTTGAGCCCGAAGAGATATCGGATCGGAGTTGCAAAGGCAGTACAACTGTGCGAGACCTTAATATTGATAAACTGGCTTTCAATATCAGAGAAGAATTGCAGGAAGAAAATGGCACACAACCTTCAGTAGTGGTTGCCCGGATTGCAAGAAAAAAAGTAGACTTTAACCGATCATTAGATCAGGCTACTTGCGGTAACGAAACAATGAACCAAACATGGAAAGTTTATCATGCATACATTGACAGTGCTTTGTCAAGAGCGGTAAAAAAATATGGATATGCTATTTTTATTGATCTGCATGGACATGGCCACAAGAATCAACGGTTGGAAATTGGCTATAAACCGACTAAAGGCAAGTTGAAAGAGATGTATCTTGATTCAAGTAAGGCAAGCGAGATGGCAAGCGAAACCTCAGTAGCCAATTTACTTGATATCAAAGACTTAAAAATCAGCAGCCTGTTGTGGGGTAAAAACTCTTTCGGAACTCTTATGACTCAAAAGGGCTTCGCAGCTGTGCCAAGTCGGGACGACCCTTACCCGCTTAAGAAGGAATCTTATTTTACGGGTGGATATAATACTCGGAGGTATACTTCAAACGAATATCCTAACGTATTTGGTTGGCAGATTGAAGCCAACTATAAGGGAGTGCGCGATGCAGAGGGCAGACCAAAATTTGCCCAAGCTTTTGCAAAGGCCATTTTGACTTATATAAATAAAAATGTAGATCAATAAAGGTGTTTAAATGTTGATGATTTTAGCTTTGGTAAAATGATGTACAACGAACGAAAATACATTTGTAATCAAGCTCGCAGAGGATTATTTAATAGATATCATTTGCATAATTCAAAATGAAGATTTAATAATTATAAAGTCATAGCTTAAAAATGTATTTAAATAAAACATATTTCTTAAAAAGCAACTATATTATAGTGGAACGGATTTCTTTACTTGTTTTAGCAGTCGTTCTTTTGGTTATTCAGCCTTTAAAGGCCGTTCAGACTCAGAACCAATCTACCTTCAAATTGACAACGAATGGTGATAAAGATATTGCTCAACAAGTCATTATTAAACGTACAAAGTATGGTGTGCCTCATATCTTAGCCGATAACATTAAAGCAGCAGGATATGCTCTGGGATATGTACAAATGGAAGATTATGGCAAAAGAATTACAAATGGCCTTTTGCGGGCCCGCGGGGCATGGTCAAAATATCACGAAGCGAAAGTAGGCAAATTAACAAATGCTATAGATGCCGATGCAATTCATAAACGCAGATATTTGAGGGCTGTAGAAACTTGGCCTCTCTTGAGTAGGGATACCCGTGAAATGATGAAAGGCTTTGCTTGGGGTGTGAACCGATATATAGAAATTCATCCTGAACAATTTAAAGATTGGATGAAACCCTTTTTTACCGCCTATGATGTTCATGCCAAAGGAATTGGTGGAACCAGTCGTTCATCGATTCAGCGATTTATGAAAGCACTTAAAAAAAAGAAATCCGAAAATAAAAAGTCAGCTTCTAACCTATTAACATCGCCCCAAAAAAATCTTAAGACCTCTACTTTGTGGGCCCGACTTGCTTCGAAGTATGAAGAACCACATCCCGATGTGGGATCTAATGCATGGGCGTTTGCACCGGGGAGAACTACTTCGGGACATGCTATTTTAGTTCGCAATCCTCACCTTTCATGGAATGCAGGGTATTATGAAGCTCACGTAAAAGTATCCGGCAAATTAGATTTTTACGGTGATTTCCGTATTGGAAGCCCGCTGGGAATTATTGGCGGTTTTAATAACCATTTAGGATGGGCTACAACCAACAACTATCCTGAAGTATCAGGCGAAATATATGCCTTTAAGGTTGATCCCGATAATCCCGATCACTATGTGCTGGATGGTTCATCCGTACCTATTAAAAAAGAGACTGTTAAGGTTGAGTTTAAGAATGGCCATGGTACAGGAATAGAAAGTCGAACTTTTTTATCTACTCCTTACGGTCCGGTTATATATCGTGGTGACGGAAAGATATATATCATCCATTCGGCCGGTGACGGTGAATATCGTACCGGGGAACAATTCTTGAGAATGATGAAATCGCAAAATCTCCGTGAATGGAAACAGGCTATGCGTATGCAAGCAAAAACGACTTCTAACTTTACATACGCCGATGGAGATGGAAATATATTTTATGTCTGGAATGCCTCTATTCCTGACTTGCCGGAACCATGGGGTGGGGATACGACAGCTGTGTTGGTTACAGAAAGTAATCAAATATGGAAAAATCTAATACCGTGGGACAGCTTACCACATCTTAAAAATCCCAGAGGTGGCTATTTACACAATGAAAATGATCCATTTTATTATACTAATATGAATGAAGTATTTGATAAGGATAAATTTGGTGACGTTTTCCCCGAACCTCAATTTAGGCTGCGAAGTCAAAAGTCTTATGAGCTGATTCATGACGAGAAACAAAAGTTCTCTCTCAAAGATATTGTAGATCTTAAATATAACACAGGCATGCTGTTGGCGGACCGTGTCAAGGTTGATCTTGTAAAAGCGGTTGAAAAAACAGATCCTGTAGGAGAAATTGCCGATGCTATAAGATTAATTGAAAACTGGGATAACACGGTGGCAAAAGACAGTCGGGGAAGCGTGCTCTTTAAGATCTGGTGGTATCGATATGTAGAAAAGGCGGATTCAAAGAAAGTAGAATCTTCTCCGGCATCCGTGGGTTTTGCAGCTACTCCCGAAAAATTATTTGAGAAGGTTTGGACCCCTGATAGGCCTGTTGAAACTCCTTATGGATTAGCTGACTTTGACCGAGCTGCTAAAGCATTTAAATGGGCGGTAGCTGAAACCAAAAAAAGATACGGTGCCTGGAATGTTGCCTGGGGTAAAGCCCACCGAGCTATAGCAGCAAATGATATTAATGTTCCCATCAGCGGTTGTAGTGGACTGCTTGGCTGTTTCCGGGTAATATGGTACAATGAAGTTAAGGTGTATAATGAAAAAAGGCTTAAAGCACGAGGCGGCGACGGATGGGTTTTGGCAGTGGAATTTGATAAGACGCCCCGGGCTTATTCTGTATTAGCATACGGAGAAAGTAATAAGGAGGATTCTCCCTTTTATTATAATCAAATTGAGATGTTTACAAATAATAAAATGAAAAGGGTGGCTTATACTAAGCGAGATATCGATCGACAAATGATATATAAATATCATCCCGGACAGGAAAAATAAGATTGTCAATTTAATACATTT
>DATGTY010000408.1:0-6231 GCA_035301605.1 Chitinophagaceae bacterium
TCTTAAAAAAGAACAAGGTAATATTTTCTGAGATAGAATTGTTTCCCAATTGTAAAAAAAGCAAGCTTTTCATCGCAATACATAAGAAAATATTTCCGGTTAGGTCTTCAAACTACATCCCCAAAAGGATTATAAAAATAAATACTCATTTTCTCCTTCCGAAACCAAATGTTAAAAGGATTTTATTCTACCAAAATCCTTTGAGATAAACTGTTTTCTACCTAGTTTTGCTATTAGAATATAAATTTATCTTATTTTAATAATCGCCCATTAGATGAAAGCAAATAAGAATCTATTTTAAAAATAGGATAAATAAATTATAAATATATTATAAAAAAACAATACCTTTTACATTATCTTTTAATGATTATGCTTTTATTATGTCATTTATATCACATTTACCAAAAAAGGAACAAGTTGTAGCCTATCCAAAAGACCGAAGAGTTGTTATTGGTTTAGGTAAAAAAACATGGATTGCTCTAATCCTCATTTTAGGAATTCCCGTCATTGCTGCCTGGGTGCAATATTTAGGCTGGGGCTTACCTGCAGACCCTTCGGCATCATTCACTATGCCCACAGCATCTGAACCTTCCGGCTTCCCTGCATGGATTAGAGTTTCGCACTGGGTTAATTTTTTATTTCTGACATTAATTATTCGGAGTGGTTTATCTATCCTGTTTGATCATCCCCGTTTATATTTCAACAGCCACTGCACCCCACATTCTGAATGGCTTCGATTTACGCCCATTAAAGTTCCATCCTATAAGATGTGGACGGCCAAACAGGATGCCCGATATTTAAGTCCGTGGATCGGATTACCGGGTTATAAGCATACTGTTGGAAGAGCCAGAAACTGGCATTTCATTACCGTTCCCTTCTTTGTTCTGAACGGTGTTATTTTCATCGTACTTTTATTTGTGACCAATCAATGGCAAAGACTCGTTCCTACCTCCTGGCAAATTATTCCGGATGCATGGAATATCTTCGTACATTATATTACTTTCAATTTTCCTATTGAGCCCAATGCTTTTTACCATTACAATGCATTGCAGAAAATTGCTTATTTCGCAGTTGTCTTTGTCCTTGCGCCACTGGCCATGCTTAGTGGAATTGGCATGTCGCCTGCTATCAAAAATCGTTTTCCATGGTACACCAAGTTATTTAAAAACAGACAAGGAGCTCGTTCTGTACACTTTTTAGTCATGGTGGCATACGTCATTTTTATCATTGTACATGTTGCCTTGGTCGCATCCACAGGATTGATTGTCAACATGAACCATATCACCTTAGGACTCAATAAATCAACCAGTTTGACCGGACTCATTATAGGAAGTGCCATCATCCTGTTCGTTATTCTGTGCTGGTATTTTGCCACATGGCTATCCTGGCATTATCCCAGAGCACTTCAAAAACTACAAAGAGACTTCAACGGAAACCTTTGGAGAATGTCTATTAATAGATTGAAACCCCGTGAGGATTACTATACCCAAAAAGATATTTCCCCCTATTTCTGGCCAAATGGAAATCTTCCGAAAGAAAACAAAGAATGGAGAGATTTAGCCAGGGATGACTTTAAGGATTACAAATTAAAAGTGGGAGGAATGGTAGATAATCCACAAACTTTTTCTCTCGATGAGCTTAAAGAACTAGCGCAGAAAGAGACCATTACCATGCACCATTGTATTCAGGGCTGGTCCGGCATTGCCGAATGGAAAGGTATTCCGATCAAAAAAATCGTAGAGATTGTCAAACCGCACGATAAAGCGACCACCGTCGCATTTATTTCCTTCGGGAAAGGACTGTATGGAACAACTTACTACGACACTCATACGCTGGATAATTGCCTGAAACCCGGAGCTTTATTGGCTTGGGAAATGAATTATAAACCATTATCTATTGCACACGGTGCACCACTACGTTTACGTATTGAAAACCAGTTAGGTTATAAAATGGTGAAATGGATAGAATCTATTGAATTTATTGAAGGCCCTGAATCTATAGGCAAAGGTCATGGCGGGAGAAATGAAGATGATGAATATTATGATTTGCTTGCTGATATTTAAAATAAAATAAGATGTTAGAAGACAGCTATGGAAGAGAAATTAATTATCTGAGGTTAGCTGTAACCGATCGTTGCAACTTGAGATGTACCTATTGTATGCCAATAAACGGGCTCCATTGGTTGCCTCAGACAGCGTTAATGAGTTATGAAGAAATGGAACGCATCTGTACGCTTTTGGTGCAGATGGGAATAACCAAAATTAGAATCACCGGCGGCGAACCGTTTATACGGAAAGGGATGCTCCCTTTTTTGGAAAAACTATCCAAGTTGAAAGGTTTGGAAAAGACTAGCATCACCACCAACGGCTTATTAATAGGTGATTTTATCCCCCAATTAAAAGCAATTGGAATAGGCGCTATCAACCTGAGTCTGGACACTTTAGATGAAAATCGTTTTTTAAAAATTGCCAACAGAAAAGGATTAAACAAAGTACTTCATACACTGGATCAACTATTGGAATACGATATTCCCGTGAAAATAAACACGGTAGCCATGGAAGATCAAAATATTGAAGATATTATCCCATTGGTAAACCTGACCAAGGATAAACCGATCAGCGTTCGCTTTATTGAAGAAATGCCTTTCAGTGGAGGAAGTCGAACCCCTATTTTAAATTGGAATTATAAACGCATATTGGCACATATTCAGGAAGAATTTCCTAATATTGAAAAGATACAGGATCCAAGGCATTCTACTTCTTTAAACTATCACATCCCTCATCATAAAGGAAATGTAGGAATTATTGCAGCCTATTCCCGTTTATTCTGCGGAGATTGTAACAGAATTAGAATCACGCCCACCGGTGGCATGAGAACCTGTCTCTATGCTCCTCCGCAATTCAACTTGAAGGAGGCCATGCGAGAAGGTAAATCCGATCAGGAACTGGAACAACTGCTTATTCAACAAATTAAGGGGAAACCCCAAAATGGCTGGGAAGCCCAAAAATTAAAAAAGAAAAAAGGCCAGGAATCTATGGCCAATATAGGAGGTTAATATGGCATATTTTATTCCGGTAGAAGAAGCCGAGACAATGATTCAGCTTCATACAAAAAACTTTGGTACATCCAATAGTTCTTACGAAAATGCGGTTTCTCGAATTTTAGCAGAGGATTTATTTGCAGATCGAGATTTACCCCCTGCCAATAGATCATCTATGGATGGGATTGCTATCTCTTATGAAGCATTTCAAAAAAACATTCGTTCCTTTAAAATAAAGGGCACACAAGGTGCGGGCGATCCACCTATTGCTATCAGCAATTCCAATGAATGTGTAGAAATAATGACCGGAGCGGCACTAGACCACACCGTTGATACGGTAATCCGGGTAGAAGATTTAGATCTAGAACATAATATAGCGACCATAAAAGTAGATCACATTCGTAAAAATCAGTGTATTCATGCTAAAGGAAAAGATCAAGAAAAAGGGGCTTTAATTGCCACAAAAAATCAAAAAATCACGCCTGCGCTCATCGGATTAGCCGCCTCCATAGGAAAAACAAAATTGGAAGTTAAAAACCTACCCAAAGTGGTCATCATTACCACCGGCGATGAAATGATTCCTCCGGAAGCCACGCCCGAAAATTATCAGTTGAGACGATCCAATGGCATCACCATGCAAACTGCCCTGACTTATTACGGTATTCAGGCAGATCGAATTCACCTTAATGATAATGTTGAATTAATCAAAAATGAATTAAGTCGTTGTTTGAAATCATATGACTTATTGCTCATGAGCGGCGGCGTTTCCATGGGAAAATTTGATTACATCCCTAAAGTATTAGAAGAACTTGGCATAATAAAGCACTTCCATAAGATTAAACAAAAACCCGGGAAACCCTTTTGGTTCGGTACCTCAGAAAAAGAGATTCCCGTCTTTGCATTTCCAGGAAATCCGGTATCAACCTATGTTTGCTTTATTCGGTATTTTATTCCCTGGCTAAAAAAATCTCTGAATTGGAATACGCCTTCGGAATATGCTGTTCTTCAGGAAGACATCACCTTTCCTCCTGATTTACAATATTTCTTACTGGTCAGGCTGTCATCCGGGAAAGCGGGAAATTTACTGGCCACTCCCATTCCTAATAATGGATCCGGAGATTTTTCCAGCCTCATTCATGCCGATGCCTTTTTGGAACTTCCTCGCAATAAAAATGAATTTAAAAAGGGAACAACTTATCGTCTCTGGCGTTATAACCTATAAATAGAAAACTATGAATACAACATTCTCACATATAAATCAAAAGAAACAACCCAGCATGGTCGATGTGGGAGAAAAAAAGGTAACTTACAGAACAGCCATTGCGCAATCCATTATTGCCATGCCTGCAAACGTAATAGAGGAACTGCAAAAAAATGACTTTGAATCTAAGAAAGGCGCAGTTTTCCAAACGGCTATTATTGCCGGTATTATGGCAGCAAAAAAAACAGGAGAACTCATTCCACTGTGTCACCCGCTAGGTATGCACCATTGTAATATTGATATTGCATTAAATAAAAATAAGGATATTGTCATTCAAAGCACCGCCAAAATAAAAGCCAAAACAGGAGTGGAAATGGAGGCCCTCACGGGAGCAAGCATTGCGGCATTAACCATATACGATATGTGTAAGGCACTCAGTCACGATATTATTATTAAAGAAACTAAATTAATAGAAAAAACAGGAGGAAAAAATGACTTCAAAAGAAAATAAGCAACCCCAGTTAAACGGATTGGTACTGGCAGGAGGAAGAAGCAAAAGAATGGGAAAAGACAAAGGCGCCATTCAATGGAATGGAAAAGAACAACGCTATTCTGCAGCAGATCTACTGAAAAAGTATTGCAAAGAGGTTTACATCTCCTGTCGGCAGGAACAGAAGAATGAAATTTTATCAGAATACCAAACTTTAACCGACAGCTTTCTAGACTTTGGTCCCTACGGAGGCATCCTATCAGCGCTTCGCGCAGAAAGAGATAAAGCCTGGTTAGTGGTGGCCTGTGACTTGCCTTTATTAGATGAAGAAACAATTTCATATTTAATAAAAAACAGAAATACAGATAGCATCGCCACTACATTTGAGAGTCCTCATGACGGCTTACCAGAGCCGCTTATTACGATATGGGAACCCAAAAGTTATCCGGTATTATTAGACTTTTTGGGTAAAGGCTACACCTGTCCGAGAAAGGTATTGATAAATTCTAATAAAACAATTTTACAGCCTCCCATCTCCCATGCATTAATGAATGTAAATACACCGGAAGATGCAAGGAAGGCCAGAGAAATATTAAAAGTATAAATAGATTCCCATGAAATCCGGAGATGACAGATATCAATGTCAAATGGCGCTGCCGCAATTTGGGGTACAGAGACAAGAGAATTTACGTCAGGCCAAAGTACTCATCGTAGGCGCAGGAGGACTGGGCTGTCCTACTGCTCAATATCTTGCAGCCAGCGGCGTGGGTACTATTGCCCTTGCAGATGATGATATTGTATCCAACAGCAACCTGCACAGACAAATTTTATACGGGCCAAAAGATGTTCATCAGCTCAAAGTAACCATCGCCTGTCAAAAACTACAAGCGCAAAATCCGGATATCCAAATCATCCCCTATCCTATTCGAATCACCTCTGACAATGTGATGGAACTGATCAAGTCCTTCGATTTGATTATAGAAGGTACCGATAATTTTGAAACCAAATATCTTTTGAACGATGCTTGTGTTATTGCAGGAAAACCTCTAATTTACGGTGCCATTTATCAATATGAGGGGCAGGTGGCTATTTGGAATATTCCTGATACAACAGGAGGCTATTCCGCCAATTATCGCGATGCCTTTCCGGATGCAGAGCAAGCACAAATACCCAACTGTCGCACCGGCGGTGTGATCCCTCCGCTTTGTGGGATTGTAGGGAACATGCAGGCGAATGAAGCCATTAAATATCTCACACATTCCGAAGAAATTCTCGCAAACAAGCTGTGGATGATTGATTTGAGGAGCGGAAAAACAAACATCATCCGCTTAAAACCCAATGCCGGTACAAAAATCAACAAAGTTCACACTTCTATCCCCGGAATCAGCTATGAACAGCTAAAAAAAGAAATAAAACAGCATTCCATGGAGGTTTTGGACGTTCGCAGCCGGGAAGAACACCAAGCTTTCAACATCGGAGGAAAGAACATTCCACTGAGCC
>DATGTY010000409.1:0-5126 GCA_035301605.1 Chitinophagaceae bacterium
TGTCCCGGGTTCAGTATGAGCGAACGCATATTATCTGTGGAGGATACCACTTTTACACTTCCCTCCAATAACGTCGTATTAATGGTGGTCTCATCAGCATAAGCATTGATATTAAAGCGCGTTCCCAAGACCTTTACCTCCATATTATCCACGGTGACAATAAATGGTTTATGCGCATCTTTTGCTACTTCAAAATAAGCTTCTCCGGTAATTTTAACCTGCCGCTCATGCTCTGTAAAAGCAGTAGGATATCGAATAGAAGAAGCTGCATTTAACCACACTTTTGTCCCATCCGGCAGGGTCAATTGATACTGTCCTCCGCGAGGAGTCGTCAGGCTGTTATACGCTATATCTGTCTTACTTCCCCTCTTCCCGGTGGACTGATAAGCTAATACGCCACTATCCAATTTTATGATCTGTACATTTCCCTGTTTTGCCAAAGCCCCCTTAGTAGTTTGATCCAGCAGAATAGTCGCTCCATTAGCTAATGTCAAGACAGCCTTGTTGCTTCCCGGTCGTACATCATGGCGCAAATGTGTTATTTTTGTAGCTGCTTTTTCTTTCATCACATGATGAGCGCTCAAATATATGCTAACGGAAAGTACTGCGAGAACAACAACGGCTGCAGCTACACGCCATATCATCCGTATGGAAGAATTTTTTCTTTTTACAGCAGAGGCTTCATGAGCAGTAATTTCTTCATACATCCTTTGCCAATCTACCGGATAGGTATGTTTTTCAGACTTTACCTGCTCCCAAAGCTTCTGCATATCCGGCGTAAGCACTTCTTCTACTTCCTCATCTCTTAATAGATGTACCAACTCTTCCACTTCTTCGGAAGTGCATTCCTTTTTAAGAAATCGATCAAATAGTTGTTGTAGTCTTTCTTTTTCTGCCATACATAAGAAAGACACATGAAAACAGAAGAAGGACTAATCGGATGGAAAGTTTTTCGTATTTTACCTTTTTATATATTTATACCAATATTCCTGTGGAGAAACAATTTGTGTATTCTTGTAACTATTCAAAATATTCTTTCAATACTTCATGCGAAGTACAGAGTTCAATCGCATCGTTGGAAAAAAGCTCCATTAGAATTTGAGAAGGATAACCTTTTTGGATTAATGACGAAACAAGAACATTGGTATCAATGATGATTTTTTTCATGTTCGATGGCTTTTGTAAGTATTCCAAAATTACGAATTATTTTTGCCTTTTGTTTCCATCTTGGATTATCGTAAATCGTTTTTTGCGAATTCTAGTCGAGTTACTTTGATTCTTATTTGGAGGTCTAGCTATCGCTCGTAATGGCAATCCATTCTATTAAAAAAAATAGGATAAAATCATCAGAAAGATGATCCCTCGTTCTATAAGATAGGAACGAATAAACTTACGAGCCGCAACCAAATGGTTTTTTACCGTATTCCGAGATAAATTCATTTGTGCTGCAATTTCTTCCAATTTCATTCCCTGATAAAAACTAAGTCGATACACCTGATTGCGACGAGGAGAAAGTCGATCAAGCGCTTCTTTCACCAACCTTTCATAATCCTGTATCAGCATTCGTTCTGCCACATTATTCTCCCTTGACACCATGCCGCGTTGCAGTTCTTTAAGTATGCGTGCATCATTGCTTGCTTTTCGCATATAATTGAGCGTTCTGTTTCGCGCCATTGTAAAGATATAACGCTCCATATCTTTTACATTCTCCAACATTTCTCTGTTGGTCCATATCTTAATAAATAGTTCCTGCGTAACTTCTTCAGCAGCATGAGAAGAGTGGGTAATGGTCAACACATAGCCATAAAGACGATTTTTGTATTCGTCATAAAGCGCTCTAAAAGCCTCTTGAGTTATATAGCTACTGCTATGCATGAGAAATAAATGAACGTAGTAAAGTTAAAACCATATTCCGAGTGTAATGTTATAGCTTTTTTATTATATAAACAAAATTTAATTTAAATAAAAAAATATACACCATGGATAAAGACATTGAATATCCTTAATAAATGGCTCTCTCGAATTACTCTTTCAACAGCTCCATTCCTATATAAGTCATAACCCCACACTCTTTTCAGTAGCATCTCATCTACATTAAACGTTGGCGTATGCAAGTGGGGAGATATTTACTTAGATGTGTATAACCGCCACAGAGAAAGTTTAGCGGACAGCCGACTTGATACCACCAACTAAAATGGGTTCAACGACTATAAGCCTGTTTAAAGCCATTTTAAAGGGAATGGGTCGGAAACACTCCAAGAACGGCAAGAAGAAAGGAAGAATAAAGGTACATATGATTATCAAAATTCCTTATTCCCCCCAATTAGTAGAGACTTATTTTTGAAAAATGAATAAACCATCTTTGATTATCAAGAACTTAAAACCGAATTACCTAGAATTATTAACTTTACCGAACAACAGTGATTTTTTCTATTATAGGATAAATGCACAATTTATCCCAAAACAAGATCAGTATAATCTATTTTTCCATAGACCACATCTAAAAAAGGTTTTCCTTTTTTGACTCCAGCAGTACCAAATCCGGTATCTGTAGAAAGAAAGCATTCAAAGTCACCGATTTTTGAATCTATATATAGGATTTTATCTACGGCGTCGTATCGCAGTCCGGTTAAAGCCTGTATCATTCCATAAGAAGACATGGCACGGGCATACCAATTTCCGCATTCATATTCATTAAAGGGATTACGAATATTTCCTTTGTAACGATTTCGACAATTTTTTACAATCTTCAATCCTTCTTTTACCTTTCCTTTCAACATTAAGTGAGAGGCCACCTGATATTCTATCCCGGTCCAGACTTCATCACTATAAACAAACGGCAAATCCAATTGTCCACCCTTTGGCCAGGTACACAAAAGTAATCCGCCTTCACTTCCTAAAGCATAAGCAGGTCTTTGCGGATTGGCGTGATTGCTCAAATTATCTTTCGCATTATATTTATATACCGATAAGATGTGACTAATAATTTTTTCAGTATCTATCGGGTCATCCAGACCACACATCGCCGCAATCCAGGCTCCTAAAATACCATCAGAAAGACAACCGTTTCCATATTGATATTTAGGACCTTCTTTTTTGAGCAATTCCAAAGCTTCCGGAGAATATTTTCCAACATAATGTTTATTCACGGCTTCTTTGGCAGGGTTTGCCGCATTCAGGTTTTTATATTCTATCTTTTGGAAAAAATAAGCTCCATTGAATAATTCATTTTCAAGGTATTCTCTTCCTTTCTTATATAACGTTTCATAGGAAGATATTTTTTCCCCTAAATAATTTCCCATTTTAATCAGCGCCGTTAAAGCGCCTAAATAGAAACTGGTACACATTCCATCCGGTCCCCAAAAGTCAATATCATAAGTATTTTGATGAGGCTCCTGTACAATTCCAAGATGCTGAGGATCCCAGGTTTCAATACAATAATCCAAACTTTTTTTCACCATGGGGTATAAACCTTTCATCCATTCATCATCTCCGGAAATTCGCCACTCTCTATACACTTTCATAATACCACCTAACTGCCCGTCAGCAGCAGCAACAAAATCATTATGTACCGGACGTATAGGTAAATCTGCACGAAACATTTGATGTCCGTTCACACTTTGATTTTCACAAAATTCGGTTTCTCTCAGACTGCGTTCTAATGCCGGGAAAAGATGAGGAACTGCTTGCGCATAATTCCACACATGTGTGCAGGAACCGTGGCAACAACCATTATTATCACTACAACCTTCAAAAGCCCACATTCTACCATCTTTTTGTCGCAAAACGGTAGGAGATTTTAAAATTGTCAAATTGGCCGCAATCGCTTCCATCACTACATCAGGTAATGTACTTGCATAAAAAGTCTTTTTAAATAAATCGGACTTTCTTCGCAGGTCATGATAATTATTCTTCCAAAAGTCACTCACCTCCCAAATATTCGAGAATTGGCTGCTATACCAAGGTTCATATTTTGAATAATCATATTGATCATCCACCGGAAGACCTAAATCATTGGACGTTGAACAACATCCCGAACTTAAATCACATTCTCTCTTTGCTTTTAATTCCTCAGAAGAAGCATCCTTCCCAAGACGAATATTTGATTTTGGCACATACCAAGCAAACATGACTCGGATTTTCTTCTCTTCTCCTGCTTTTAATTCAAAGGGGATATACAAAGACGCCCCCGGAGCGTCCACTTCTACGGGAGCTTTTTGCATTAACTTACCTTTCTCAATAGTATCCCAAGCCATTGTTAAAGGATCCCACCAACTTCCGCGAAACCAACAATAATTTCCAATCGTTTTATCATCATCCGTAAAAATAGCAAAATCACCCGATTGCCAGGGTTCCTTTTCAGCACCCTTTCGAGAGAGAATCATCCCATTTTTCATTTCATTGATATGCCCTTGCTGATTTGGAGGTTGCATAAAACCCCGCGGATTCATAAAATTGAGGGTATTGAAAGAAAAAATAGCTTCTTCCGTCTGTTTTCCATTATTGACAAAAGAATATTCTAAAGCGCCCATAGGCAGGCTGGAACTATCTTCCTCTGTTGGAACAAAAGGACTCCATCCGGTCATTTTTACATCAAAAGGGATCTCTTTATCTTCCAAATGAATTTCACAAAATGGAAACCGTGCCTTAAACTCTGCTTTCTCAAATCGGGGTAAACCATAATTTTCTCCACCTTCTCCATTTCCAGATCCGGGTAATCCAAATTTTTTCCAGTCTGGTACCGGTCCTTCCAACACTTTAGCGCTTCCTTTTTGTCCTTTTATATAAAGTGCCGCAAACATATTAGGTTCATTAAACATCTCCGGATGATGATGCACAGACATATGCGAAAAAGCGCCACTTCCTTCTATACAAAACATACCGGCACCTATGCCTCCAATAGGAAAGGCTACTCTATCCAGATATTCTCCGGTATAAGTTCCATTATATGGATGTTTTCCTTCGGGAACCTTCTCTAACTTCAGCTTCGAATCAATCAAAGGTTTTTCCGCCGGTTTCAAAAAGAAACCGGGTGCAGAAGTAACTCCCAATCCTCCAAGGGTCAGTTTTTTTAAAAATGCTCTTCTGTTATCTTTACTACTCATATCCCTTATTTAAAAGCCTTC
>DATGTY010000410.1:0-6309 GCA_035301605.1 Chitinophagaceae bacterium
CCATAGGCACGCAAACATTCCTTAAACAGTGAATGCTTGTCTTTAAAACAATTGTACAGACTGCTCTTGTTGATTTGCATCGCATTGACCAGATCTTCCAGCGTTGTGGCAGAATATCCCTTCTCGCAGAAAACTTCTAAAGCCTGCTGAACCTTTTCTTCCGGAATAAATTCGAGATTTCTTGCCATGATTTTGCAAAGATACGTTATTTTGGACTATATGGTTCAGAATAATGTAAAATTGAAACCCATTTCTTTTTATCAGCCTAATCAGGGTCTAAAGTTTGTTTGATTTTTATTGCCGTTAAAGATAGAAGTTAAAAATCTTCAAACTTTTTCTTTCCCGTATTCAGAAGGCAACACGCCAAATTCTTCTTTGAAATATTTCGTGAAATATTTTGGGTTGTTAAATCCCACTTCATAGGCAGTTTGCGATATATTCATTTTACCTTTTTCTATCAATTGAGCTGCCCGCTTGATACGCAATTCTCTTATAAACAGGGAAGGCGTTTTTCCGGTTATTTTTGAGAGTTTTTTATGAAGTGTTACCCTGCTCATATATAATTCGTTGCTCAATTCCTTCACCGAAAATTGGGGGTTGTCCATATTCTTTTCTACGATCTCTACTGCTTCCCTGACGAGTTTCTCCTCTTCCGAAGATATGTTTAGGTCTTTAGGTTTTAAATCTATCTTACCTGAGCTTAACCTACGTTTGCGTTTTTGTTCTTCCAACAAGTTGTGTATCCTGGCCAATAAAATCTCAAAATTAAAAGGTTTGATAATATAGGCATTTGCCCCCGTTTTAAATCCCTGCAGACGTTGTTCTTCAGATGCACGTGCCGTTAGCAATATAACGGGAATATCCGTCGTTCGGGGGTTTTTTTTTAATTTCTTTGAAAGCCGAATGCCATCCAGCTCGCCCGGCATCATGACATCACTCACAATTAAGTCCGGTTTCTCCAACAACGCCTTGTTCCATCCTGACATCCCATCACCAGACTCTACGATATCGTAATAAACGGAGAGGTTATCTTTCAGGTAAAAACGAAAATCTTCATTATCATCTATTAATAAAACGGTTCTCTTTTTACGCTGTCGTTCCGGTTTTCCCGAAAGGGAAGATTCATTATTCAACGAAAGAATATCCGGCTGCTTTTTTTCGACAGGAACCTCAATATTCACAGGAAGACGAACAGTAAAGCAGCTGCCATGATTCGGTTCGCTTTTCACCGATATGCGGCCATGATGCAACCGGACAAATTCGTGCGTAATGGCTAATCCGATCCCACTTCCGGGGTTCACGACGGTTTCGGGCATTTCATGTTGAAAAAACCGTTTAAATATAAATTTTTGTTTTTCATAAGGAATCCCAATCCCGTTATCCTGTACCCGAATTTGTAGAAAAGTACCTTTGCCCTCATCTGTATTCAAATCAGAACATACCTCTACATAAACCGTCACCTTTCCTTCCTCGTGTGTAAATTTAAAAGCATTGGATAACAGATTAAATAAAATCCGCTCTAATTTCCCGGGATCAAAATCAGCCTCTAGGGTACCTATGCTGTTCTCTATTGAAAATTGTATATTTTTCTTTTCCGCCAAATCCGTAAAAGAACGAACTTCTTCTTGAATAAATTGGATAATATCTGCTCTCACAGGATGTAAGACTATTTCCTGCACTTCCATCTTCCGAAAGTCCAATAACTGATTCACCAAATGCAGTAACCTTTTGGCATTTCTTCTTATCAGTTTTAATTGTTTCCCCTGTTGTTCTTCTTTGGATTGTGCTATAAGTCTTTCAATCGGCGCTATTATGAGAGACAAAGGCGTACGGAATTCATGGCTGATATTGGTAAAAAAGCGGATTTTCATCATATCCAGTTCATGAATTCGTCTGGCCTCATTCCGTTGATGTTCCATCTTAAATTTCATTCTTGCGCGATATAAAAGAATCCTTCTTGCAAGAAGTAAAATTCCTATGATTATCAATGCATAAAGAATATAGGCCCAGGTCGTCAGCCAGAAAGGAGGCAATACCCTAATCTCAAGATTCCTACTACTCTGAGACCATACACCATCCTTATTAGATGCCTTTACCATAAAAGTATAATCTCCCGGATCCAGATTTGTAAAAGTTGCTTTATGATTGCTCCCATTGGAAGTAATCCAATCATTATTAAAACCCTGAAGTTTATAAGCATACTTATTTTTCCCTGATTGGCCATACCCCAAAGCAGCAAATACAATGGAAAAGTCATTGGCACCATGAGGAATTGTAATTGTCTTCAACTGGGTAATAGATCGAGGAAGAATAACATGCTTTTTAATATTCTCACCAATCTTTATACTCTTATTAAATATCTGAAAATCCGTCAAGACTACGGGGGGTACCTTTTTGTAAGATTTTACCTTTCCCGGATTAAATAAATTAAAACCATTGGAACCACCAAATATTAATGCTCCGGAACGCATTTTTAAAGCTGCCTTGTCATTAAATTCTCTTCCTTGTAGCCCGTCAGCTTCATTATAATTTTTAAATTCAAAAGACGGTAGATGCTGATTCTTTGCAATAGTCAAACGAGAAAGTCCTTCCGGCGTACTCATCCAAATTCGGTGTTGATTGTCTTCCAAAATAGTCAAAATAGTATTTGTCGGAAGCCCGTCCCTTGTTGTAAATGTCCTGAATTGCCCCGATGAAGGTTGATAAAGGCTTAACCCTTCCCGGGTACCAATCCACACCCATCCCCTGCTGTCCGGATAAATTGCGTTAATATTGTCATTACTCAAGCTATTGCTATCTGTATTTATATGATGATAATAATGGATCCCCCCGGACTCCAGATTCATTACCTCAATTCCTGCGGCCGTACCTATCCATAAATTCTTATTCTTATATTCTGCAAGCGATAATACATAAGATATTCCATCTATATCTTTTACATTTTTATAATGAACAAACGTTTTTGTTCTTCTGTTAAAACGATCCAAACCTCCGCCTAAAGTACCAAGCCACAGGTTATTCTGAGAATCTTCAAAGATATCCCACACACTATTGTTGCTTAAGCTGCTGCTATCTCCGTTGATATGATGATAATGAGTAAATTTTTCTCCGTCAAAACAATCTAAGCCTCCCATATAAGTACCAATCCAAAGCTTTCCGTAATCATCAAGGCACAAAGCTACGATCACATTATTGCAAAGGCTGTTAGGCTCGTCCGGATTATGTTTAAATTGTTTAAAATTATGATTTTCCCGGTCATAATAAAGCAAACCACCTCCGTTCGTTCCTATCCATAAATTCCCCTTTTTATCCTCAACAAAACGATTTACGTCTGCATAAGGAAGACTCTTGTATTGGGAATTTTCTCCCGAATATAAATGAGGATTGTGGCTAATCAAGGGAAAATGATCCAGCGTTTCATCGTAATAAGATACCCCTTTTTTATAGGTACCCACCCAAATCATACCGGAAGAATCCCTGTACAAAGTATAAATACTGTTTTGCGCAAGACTCCTATTGTTCTCAGCACTATGCATCAGGTAACGAATCGTGCCCTTCTTTTTATTAATAAGATCAATACCCCCATGATCTGTACCCACCCACAGGGTTCCTTCTTTGTCCTGAACGATACCATAAATTACGTCTTTATTTAAATGAACCGGATCAGAAGTTGTGGTAATATGCCGGAATGTCTTTTTATCTACGTCAAAATAAAAAACCCCTTTTGCACGTCCTTTTGCATAAATCCATAAGTCACCCTGCCGATCAATAAAAATCTCATAAGGTTCTTCCCTCCCTTTATTCAACATCAACAGATCATCATTTCTATATTGTACATGGAGGGTCTTCGTGTCCAATTTCTCAAGGATCCCGTTACGATGAATAATCCATAAAAAGCGAGAAGTATCAGAGGCTATCGCAGCTATATAATTATCTGAAAGGCTTGTAGGGGTGTTGGGAATATAATGGACGTGAGCAACCGTACCGGATGAAGGGATATATCGGTAAGCCCCATCCCCATCATACACGAACCAAAAATTATGCTCTTCATCCTGAAAAACACGATTTACATTTCCTTTAGGTAACGATAAAGACTTTAAATAAGTACTTTCATTGCTATTGAAGCTTTCTGTAGCCGGATCATAAATATTTGGTCCCGTCCTGGTTTGAACCCAGAGCTTATTTCCCGGTAATTTATCGATACCGGTAATGTAACTGTCTGTTAAAGAGGTACTGTCTCTAATATCATGTCGGAATACCTTAAACGAATATCCATCATAACGATTCAAACCAGAGAGTGTCCCAAACCACATAAACCCCTGATCATCTTTCAAAATACAATTGACCTGATTGTGAGACAATCCATCATAGATATCCAGATGATGAAAAAGGATTTGCTCTTGTTGAGCAAGCCCTTGATAATAAACAACCAGACAAGAAATAAGAAGTAGAATATATTTATAGGCCAATTTCATTTAAATGTTCCATTTGATAAATATAAAAATACAATATTTACCCTTATTTATAAAATAAATTATTCTAATTTCAATATCCTATCCAGCGCTTCTTTCCATTCCTCATAAATACGTTGACAGGCAGTCGAATGGTTCGGCTGAATACGTCTTATCGGTTTTCTGTTATGAGCCGCTTCTTCGGTATTTTTGAAAACACCTATGCCTATACCGCCGCCCACTGCAGCCCCGTAGCTGCCATCTCCTTCATAAAATTCGACTTCTACATTATTTACATCCGCAAAAGTCTGTGCAAAGACCTCACTAAGGAAAAGGTTGGACTTACCGGCTTTGATGACTTTGGGATTTATGCCATTTTCCCGCATAATATCCAAGCCATATCGAAAAGAAAAAGCAATGCCTTCCTGAACAGCTCTCAATAAATGGCTTTTAGAATGAATATTAAAATCGAGGTTCAAAAAATGTCCCCCCAATATCTTATTCTCAAACATCCGCTCTGCCCCATTTCCAAAAGGCAAGGCTGATAAACCTTCTGCCCCCGGTGGGATCTTTTTTGCCATTGCGTTCATCGCTTTATAAGAAACTTTTTCCCCCAACAGCTCCCGCATCCATTTATTAAAAATTCCTGTTCCGTTAATATTCAACAAAGTACCAATCCGTTTATTCTCAGCGCTGTAATTTACATGAGCAAAGTTATTAATTCTTGATTTGTTGTCATAAGATAATTGATCTTTCACCCCGTAAATAACTCCGGATGTACCGGCATTGGCAGCCACTTCTCCCGGATTCAAAACATTCAGCGCTAAAGCATTATTCGGCTGATCCCCGGCTTTATAAGCCACCGGAATATTCGGTTTTAAAGACAGCCGGGAAGCTATATCCTGCTTTAATCCGCCATGTTCGGTAAATACCGGTTTTACGTCGGGGAATAGCCCCTTGTCAAAGTCATAATAATTTAAAATATCTTTGGAAATTTCATCTTCCTTAAAATCCCAAAATATGCCTTCCGACAGAGCCGGGATACTGGTGGTCACCTCCCCCGTAAACTTCATGGCTATAAAATCTCCCGGCAACAAGATTTGGTCTGTCTGATCGTATATTTCCGGTTCATTCGCTTTTACCCAAGCCAATTTGCTTGCCGTAAAATTTCCCGGAGAATTTAACAGATGGGTTAAACACCGTTGCTCCCCTATTTCATAAAAAGCCTTCTCCCCTATTTTAACCGCCCGGCTGTCACTCCAGATAATGGCATTGCGCAATAATTTTTGATTTTTATCTATTAAGACCAATCCATGCATTTGATAAGCAATACCGATGGAGATAATTTCTTTAGGATCATATTTATTAGTGGCATGACATTTTAGAATCGCTTGTTGTGCCGATTCCCACCAGCTTTCAGGATCCTGTTCCGCCCGACCCAGTTGTGGAACCAGAATTTCTGCTTCCTGTTCCGGATAAGAGGCAGAAGCCACCACTTTTTGGGTTTCTGCGTCCACCACGGATGCTTTTATGGATGAAGTTCCTATATCTAAACCTAATAATAACATGATTTTTATTTTATTTTAAATTTTTTAAAACTGATAGCTTTCGGGAGGCCCCAAATAACTGCTTTTTAATCCGCCAAAATCCATAACTATTTTCTGCAAAACCACGCCCGGATCTACCCGCCAGAATTTCAGTGTATGTATTCCCGGTGTAGCAATCCACAAAGTCGTTTTTTGTATATTTATATTGTCACTCACATGCTTCACCCACTCTTTTTGGTTTTCCTTTTGTACCATAGAAACTATTTGTGGAGAATGCTCGTCTATGGAAACCGCAAAACGTAATCCTTCGG
>DATGTY010000411.1:0-2050 GCA_035301605.1 Chitinophagaceae bacterium
TAGCCACATAAGGATTCTTTTCATTAAGATCTGCCATTGTCGGAACAAACCAACCATCTACCTGTAATTTTTTATCTATTTTAGACGCATGCGGATCCATCATCGGCTGGTCTCTATAACTGGAATTGGTATATTCCGGCCATTGATGCACCCAGGATTTCATAGGCATATCCTGAATAAGCCAACTTTTTGTTCCTACATGATTATGCACCACGTCCTTAATCACTTTAAGTCCCATAGAATGACATTTGTCTACCATTTTTTTATACAAAGCATTGGTACCAAATCGCGGATCAATCTTATATAAATCAGTAGCTGCATATCCATGATAGGACGCTTTAGGCATGTCATTTTCCACCATAGGATTACACCAAATGGCTGTGGCTCCCAAGGTCTTAATATAGTCCAAATGTTGCATAATGCCTTTGAGATCACCACCATGCCGATAATACATAGAATCTCGACTCAACGTCTGATCCAGCATACTAGGAATACGGTCATTAGCTGTATCTCCATTAGCAAATCGATCCGGCATCAATAAATAAATCAGGTCACTGCTAGTCACCCCCTGATTTCTATTGGAGGAATTATTTCGTTGTTTGAGCTCATACTGATATTGTAAATTTTTCTCTCCCTTTTTAGAAAAGACAATATCAAAACTCCCCGGCCGAGCCGTTGAATCTATGATTAGATTGATAAAAAGATAATTGGAATTTTCCACGTGATCTACACTTTGAACGGTGACCCCCTCATATTTTAAATTCACTTTATAATCGGCAATATGATCCCCATGAACCAATAACTGCAATTCAGGATTGACCATTTGCGTCCACCAAAACATGGGAACGACTCTATCTAACTTAGGAAGTTGAGCCTGCGCTGCTAAAAATGAAAAGCAGCAAATAATGAGCAATAATTTCCTTTTCATAAAATAGGACTTAATCGTTAAATATTCATTTATGCGGTATATCTGATAATTATTTTTTCTCTCACATTTTTAATTGTACAAGTGTAAACATCTGTGCCAATGACGGGATTAGCTTCAACATGCGGATCAAAATGAGAAATCGGCTTTATAAATGAATGAAATTCTCCCTCCAACTCCATACTTTCTCCATTTACACTTATCTGCTGCTCTTTAAAACCATGAAACATCAATTTCAATTCTTTAAATTTCGAAGAAGCTTCTCCTTTTACATCCTCTAATGTTATTTTTTTTTCAACTGCATCATAATGCATTCCCCTTTTATAATAATCTCCATTCTGATATTGATAACTTTCGCCATCATCTTCATAATAAACAAAATAACTATTTTGTTCGCCTTTATAAATATGTAAATATAACTGTTCTTTGGGTTTCTCTACAGTTGACTGTATAAGGGATTGCATCGGAATAATGCTACTTTCTTTTATAAAAACAGGCAATCGACTATAATGCAGTTTCAATATTTTTTCTTCTTCTCCATTCTGAATTTTATCATGAAACAAGTTGTACCATTTTCCTTTCGGGAAATAAGCCTCGCCATAGGATGCATCCCCGCGAAAAGGCAATACCAAAACAGAGGCACCCATTAAAAATTGGTTTTGAAACCTGGAATCAAAAATTTTATCATCATGGGTATAATCAATTGCTAAGCTTCGCATGAGCGGCATGCCATTTTGCGTAGCTGCATAAAAATGAGAATAAATATAGGGCAACAAACGATAACGCAATCCAATGAAATTACGTGCTATTTCGGTTACCTCTTCGCCAAAATTCCAGGGTTCAGCAGCATTGGTATTTATATTGGTATGACTTCTAAAATAAGGGAAAAAGGCTCCCAATTGAATCCAGCGTGCAAAAAGTTCCACACTCGCATTTTCTGTAAAGCCTCCCACATCCATACCCGAAAAGGCGACGCCACTCAAGCCCAGACTCGTTAACAATCGAATTCCCAAAAGCATATGCTCTTCGTCAGACACATTGTCTCCTGTCCACAAAGCCGCATAACGTTGCACTCCGGCATATCCGGATCTGGTCAATACAAAAGGGCGTTGAGGAAAAAGATTT
>DATGTY010000412.1:0-5740 GCA_035301605.1 Chitinophagaceae bacterium
CCTAGAAGAAACCATTGCCGACACTTGCCATGTTTTTCTGGAGCAGAAAACAACAAGTGCACAAGAGGAATAACATATTTTTACAGTTTACCTACAGATCTTTCACTTTTTCCCAAATTTCCGGAATTCTCTTAATCCAACCAAGTTCACGTCTTTTATTACGCGCTTCTCCTGCAGGATAACCGAAATACATTTTGCCGCCTTTTAAAGAAGAAGGAACTCCAGTTTGCGCTAATACCACGGTATTAGATTCTATCAGCAAGTCCTTAGACACCCCAACTTGTCCCCAAAGTGTCACATTATCTTCAATAATTGTCTTACCACCAACACCAACCTGTGCAGCAAAAAGGCAATTTCTTCCAATCTCGGCACCATGTCCGATTTGCACTAGATTATCCAATTTTGTTCCGGCTCCCAAAATAGTATCTCCACTCACGCCACGATCAATCGCACAATTGGCTCCCACTTCTACATCCCGCTCAATAACTACTCGTCCGCAACTTTCTAATTTATCATGCACAAGTTCACGTCCTCCGCGTTTCTTAAAGTAAAATCCATCTCCACCAATGACCGTACCGGATTGAATAATTACATTATCCCCAATCAACGTATGATCATAAATAGTCACATTCGCATGAATAATACAATTCTTTCCAATCCTAACTTCATCTCCAATAAAGACTCCTGGTTGAATCGCAGTACCCTCTCCAATAATTGCAGAATCCGAAATCATTTTATTGGAAGGATGAAATGGATGAAAATGCTTCACTAACTTCACATAACCACTAAACGGATCATCAGAAACCAATAAAATTTTCCCATCAGGACAAGGCACTTCTTTATCCAAAAGGATAACAGTAGCTGCAGAATTTAAACTCCTGTCATAATATTTTTCCAAATCTACAAACGTAAGATCTCCCTCTCTCACCTTATGAATTTCATTGAGTCCGGTTACTTCAAAATTAGGATCACCAACAACCTTAGCGTCTATATAATCAGCTATCCAGGATACCTTAACTGCATTTTCCAGTTTCATAATATGATTTTGATGAACAAAGATAACATTAATTATACTTTTAGGATATTTGCATTTTCGGGAAGAATTTCCTCTATTTTAAATAGAATACTTAGGTTTGTAAAATAAATTTGATATACCATATGATTCAATCAATGACAGGATTTGGAAAGGCAGAAGATACTTTTGGGGAAATGAATATAAAAGTGGAAATCAGGTCTCTGAACGGGAAACAATTTGATGTTCGGTTTAGACCGCCTTCCAACCTAAAGCCTTTTGAAATAAAAATTCGTAAAATATTGCAGGAACAACTCCATAGAGGTTCTGCAGAGCTCAGCATTCAGGTGACCCAAAACGGGGCAGCACAAGCGATGAAAATTAACACTTCTTTAGCAAAGGATTATTTCCATTCCATTCAGGAATTATCAAAAGAATTGAATCTTCCTCAAAAAGATATTTTACAATCACTCCTGAATCTTCCGGAGGTTATTGTTCCCTCATCTGAAGAACTATCAGCAGATACATGGGAGCACATTAAAAAGACACTGCTCAACGCTATTAAGGATTTAAATCAACATCGTAAAGACGAGGGCAAAGCGCTGGAAGCGGATCTTTTATCTCATATAGAAAACATTGAGAAACTACAAGAAGAAATAAAAATAATAGCGCCAAAAAGAAAAGAGAAAATTAAAAACAGGCTGGAACAGGCGCTTGATGATAAAATAAACAAAGAAAAGATAGATGAAAATCGTTTAGAACAGGAATTAGTTTATTATATAGAAAAATTAGATATTTCAGAAGAACAGGTAAGATTAGCCAATCATTGCCAATATTTTCATGAAATATTAAAAGAAAGCGATATTAAAAAGGGGAAAAAGCTTAACTTTCTCCTGCAGGAAATAGGTAGAGAAATAAATACAACAGGAGCCAAAGCCAATGATGCAGAACTGCAACGCAATGTTGTAAAGATGAAAGACGAATTAGATAAGGCCAAGGAACAAATTATGAATGTATTATAAATGAAACGAAAGAAAACGAATAACACATTTAGTTGCATTATAGCAATCAGTCTGTTGCTTCTCTCCTACGGCTGCATAGATCAAACGGATCTGGCAGTATTCCAAAAAGAAGCCTCTGTACCCAACTTTGAATGGACGTATAAATACCAGCCCTCTTTCTCCTTTCAAATAAAAGATACTTCAGCACTTTATGATTTATTTATTACGATACGACATACGAATAGATATCCTTATAATAATCTTTGGCTACTTATTCATTCTGCATATCAAGGAGCCAAACCTACTGAAAAACGAGTAGAACTGCCCTTAACAGATGAAACCGGACAATGGCTTGGAGCAGGAATGGATGATATTTATCAACATCGTATTCCTATTCAACAGAACGCAAAATTTGACAGTATGGGCACTTACCATATCACTCTAGAACAAAATATGCGTATCAATCCGCTCCCGAATGTCATGGCAGTCGGATTAAGAGTTGAAAAAACAACCCCATAGTTTATGCCCAAAAAGAAGATTTTCAAACCCACCAACACAAAGATGATTACTTTCATCTATTTTTTCCTGCTTATATATACGATAGCAGCATTGTTTTGGTGGGGGCTTCTTCTTCATCAACAAAACAAAGAAATTGCAACTATAAAAACTGAGATTTTAAAAGAAGAACAATCCCCACTTTCTCATCAAACAATTTTTCAAAAAAAGCTTACTGAGATAAAGCAGGATTCTAAATTACGTGATCTTCAATACTTAGGAGAAGGCGGTGCTTTTTTACTCATTATCTTATTAAGTGCAAGCTTTGTTTTCAATGCGGTGCGACGACAAATAAAGTTTACGCAACAGCAACAAAATTTCATGCTTTCCGTCACCCATGAATTGAAATCTCCCATTGCCGTTGTCAGACTCAATATAGAGACCCTTCTAAAAAGAAAGCTTCCGGAAGATAAGAAAGAAGATCTACTGGAGAGAACCTTGGCAGAGACCAACCGGCTCAATCGCCTATCCAACAATATGCTTTTAGCCTCTCGCTTTGACAGTCAGAAATATGAATTAACAAAAAGCACATTAAATTTATCGCAGTTAATCAATAAGCTGATAGAAGAAACGAAAAGCAGAAAAATAAAGCACATCTTAAAACTGGACATTCACCCCAACATTATTGTAGAAGGAGACAAACTCATGCTCCAAATAGCATGCAGCAATATCATAGAAAATGCCATCAAATATGCTCCTAAAGACAGCGAAATAAGTATTCAATTAAAACAGCAGAGAGATCAGGCAATACTTCAATTTAGCGACCAGGGAACAGGAATTCCAAATAAAGAAAAAACAAAGATTTTCAACCGATTTTATCGGATTGGAAATGAAAATACCAGAAGCTCACAAGGAACAGGACTGGGGCTTTTTTTAACCAAGAAAATAGTTCAACAACACGAAGGTCAGATTATAGCTAAGGATAATTTCCCAAAAGGAACTATCTTTGAAATTAAGCTTCCCGGCACGGGAACATCACAGAAGGCATAACTATATATTCACCTTACTTGTGTTATCACTAAAAACAGAAAAGAACAAGTCCATGAATGTAACCAAAGAAAACCCCGCAATTCTACTCGTAGAAGATGAAGAAAACCTTCAGGAATCTCTAAAATTGAATTTAGAGATGGAAGACTATGAAGTTCAGGTAGTAGCGAACGGGCTTGATGCGCTAAAAGCAATAAAAGAAGCGTATTTTGATCTTATTATTCTAGACATTATGCTTCCCGGCATGGATGGAGTGACGGTTTGCGAAAATATACGTTTGCAAAATATTGACGTTCCCATCCTTTTTCTGAGTGCAAAAAACTCACCGGAAGATCGCATTACCGGATTAAAAAAAGGCGGGGATGATTATCTTACCAAGCCTTTTGAATTAGAAGAATTACTGCTCCGGGTAGATATTCTGATTGAAAAAAACAATAAAATCCATAGAAAGAAAAATATACCGGAACAGTATAACTTTGGTGACAACAAAATAGACTTTGCCGCTCAGGAATGTGTAGGGGTAGCCGGAAAAACGCACAGTCTGAGTAAGCGGGAGACAATGCTATTAAAATTACTCATAGAAAATGAAGGGAAAGTGGTTCCAAGAGAGAAAATACTTCAAATAGTATGGGGATACAATGTGTATCCGAACACCAGAACCATAGACAACTTCATGCTCAATTTAAGAAAGTATTTTGAAGAAGATACCCGCAAACCTAAATACTTTCATTCTATACGAGGCGTAGGATACAAATTTACCGTTTAAGCGCCAAAACAGTGCTCGTCACAAAAACATTTCCTTATCACCTATTTTTTTATTATATTTGAAAGAATCTTTGATTAGATAACTCATGAAAAAAGTACATTCTTCACTCGCTTACCTGCCTCAGGAAGAGATACTGGACGTTAAAGAAAAAGAAGGGGAATTGCTCATCGGCATTCCCAAAGAAGAGGCAGACCAGGAGGATCGCATTCCTTTAACTCCACAAGCTGTAGATTTATTAGTTAATAACGGACACAAAGTAATTATACAGCATAATGCAGGTATAGGCGCATATTTCTCGAATAATGATTATGCAGAAGCAGGAGCGCAAATTGCTATGGACAAGAAAGCGGTTTTCAAATCTGAAATCATCATAAAAGCAGGTGCCATACAAGAAGAAGAAGTCGAGCTCATGCGGTCGGGGCAAACCATACTGTCTCCATTGCAATTGCCAAACTTAAAAGGCAGACTCTTAGAGAAAATGATGCGGAAAAGAATCACTGCACTCTCTTTTGAACATTTAAAAGATGCCTCAGACTCTTATCCCATTGTGCATTCCATGAGCGAAATAGCAGGCAGCGCGTCTATGCTGATTGCAGGTCAATATTTAAGTGGTTCTGCCTTGGGAAAAGGGATTTTATTGGGAGGCATTTCCGGAATTCCACCGACCAAAGTAGTGATTATAGGAGCAGGAACTGTAGGTGAATATGCTGCTCGAACCGCTTTGGCATTTGGTTCTTCAGTAAAAGTATTTGACAACAATATATACATGCTCAAGGAATTACAGAACAACGTAGGTCTTCATTTATATACCTCAGTCATTAATCCCCACATCTTATCTAAAGAACTATCAGAGGCAGATGTTGCCATCGGGGCATTATCTACCCAATCCGACAGGGTGCCTGTAGTAGTTTCTGAAGATATGGTTTGTAATATGAAAGAGGGCGCTATTATTTTGGATGCCAGCATAGACAGGGGGGGCTGCTTTGAAACGTCAGAACCCACCACGCTGCAACATCCGGTATATACCAAATATGGAGTAACGCACTACTGCGTACCCAATATAGCATCCGGATATGCGCGTACCGCCTCCAAAGCCATTAGCAATGTTTTAACTCCGATGTTATTGCAAGCTGCAGATGATGGAGGATTAGCGTATCAAATATGGAAAAAAGCAGGTGTTCGCAACGGAATTTATTTGTACAACGGGGCATTGACAAATTATTATCTCAGTCAACTCTTTCATCTAAAATTCACGGATCTGGAATTATTAAAAGCAGCGAAAGAGTGACATTCCAGAAATAATGACAAAAAAAAACATTTATTCACTGCCCCATTCTTTTTTTGGCACGACGTTTGTATCTTATAAAGCAGGTTAAAAATAGGTTAAAGCGTAAAAGCCCCGGCTTCATGTCGGGGTTT
>DATGTY010000413.1:0-8455 GCA_035301605.1 Chitinophagaceae bacterium
TATCGGGGAAGCTTCTCCATGACAAGCTACATCAATTACTTCATCTGTTGAGCTTTACCAAACAACAGATTGAGAAAATCACCTCAAAGGTAAAAACAGGTCTGAAAGAGACCTTAAATATTCGCAAAAAGCAATTGGCAATAAAAGAGGAACAATACAAATCTGTAGATGCCAAATTAACCAGGGCTGAGGAAAAGTTTATGGACGATGCTATCAATAAGGACATTTATAAAAAATGGGAAAGGAAATATATGACAGAACGATCAAGGCTGGAAGAAGAAATCAGCTATCTGAAAGGCGATATGGACGATACCGCAGACGAAGAACTAGCCCTACTATCTCAATTATTGGACATGGAAACACTGTTCAGCCATGCTACCATCAATCAGCAACATTCAATCTTAAATGAGGTGTTCAAACAAGGGCTCACCTTCCGAGAACAAGCATTTAGAACACCTTCCATCAATCCTGCTTTCAATCATAAAACATTGATAATGAGAGAAGAAGGGCTGCTTTTTGTGGAGCAGCCCTTAGATATTTCTGACGGACTCCCGTTCAGCGGAGAGTGAGGGATTCGAACCCCCGGAAGTTTGACCTTCAACGGTTTTCAAGACCGCCGCATTCGACCACTCTGCCAACTCTCCAAATATTTTATGTGGCTTTTTGCGTGCTTTCGCCGCATTCGACCAACCACTCCTCGAGACGTATATGTCACGTCTTGCCAACTCTCTATGCTCTTTTTTTAAGAACGAGCCGCAAAGATAATGAGGAATTTTGTTTATGCAATAAAATAGAAACTAAATATTTACAATAGTTCTGTTTTGGTCTTTTGGTAAGGGCTTAATATGGGTTCCTCTTTTGAGGATTCTGTGATGAGATAATCAATCAGATTCAGGTCACATACTTTCATCCGTTGAACCGTGTTGAGTTTTTCTGTAATACTTAAAATAGCTAATTTTTGACAAGAATGTATCATGGCTCTTTTTACCTGTACTACGGACCAGTCAGAATCCGTCATGCCCTCTTGTATGGATATGCCATTAGCGCCTAGCAGACAGAGATCCATTTTAAGATCAAAAAGTTGATTGATGACGCTCGTTCCTATAAATACATTGGAGTTTTTAGATAATTCTCCTCCTATACCTATAACGGTAAGATTGTCATGGTTGGCAAGGGTTAGTGCTACCATTGGGCTTATTGTAAAAAAAGTAGCCTTTAGATTATCCGGTATTTTTTTTGCCATTTCAATCATGGTTGTTCCGCCTCCAGTTAGGATGACCATATCATCCTTAAGTAGAGAAATAGCCTTATCTGCAATGATTTGTTTGGCTGTCTGTGCATATATTTCACTATTGTGATGATAAGGATAATGAAATGCTTTTCCGATTGCTCCGCCATGTACTTTTAGTATTTTGCCTGTTTTTGCGAGTTCTTTCAGGTCTCTTCGTATCGTGTCTTCTGAAACGGCTAATTTTTTACTGAGCTCGTTAGATAAGACCTTATTATGGAGGTTTATCTGCTTTATAATGAATGACTGTCTTTCTTCTTTTAACATTATATCTAGTTAATATTCTTAATAAATAATCTGTTTAGCATCAATTTTAATTCGAAATTAAGAAAAAAAATGAAACTATATTTGGAAATTATAAAATATATGCAGATATTTACGGCAATAAACTGCAAAAACATGCATAAATAAGCATTGCAGTTCTTAAAATATACTGAGATGAAAAAATGTTTACTATTTATTATCACATGTTTGTTATTGTTTTCGTTTAGTTCCTGGGCGCAAGAGCGGACTATTTCCGGGGAAGTACATGATTTTTCTACAGATAATCCTATTATTGGAGCTACTGTCGTTGTATCCGGTACGGGGATGGGAACGACCACCGATGAAAGTGGCGTTTTCTCTCTCTCTATTCCCACAGATGTGGAGGCTATTAAGATTTCCTATGTAGGATATGCTTCTAAGAAGGTATTGTTAGATACCTCTTCTTCTTATATTATTTTGTTGAAAACTACAGAAAACTCTTTGAAGCAGTTGGTGGTAGTAGGGTATGGATCTCAAAAGAAAGGAAATCTGACCGGAGCTGTCTCAACGGTGGACGTTAAAAAAACTTTTGATAGTAAACCTTTGATTGATGTGACGAAAGCCTTGCAGGGCATCGTTCCCGGCGTGACGATTACTTATGGAAATGGGAGTCTGACAGCGCCTGCTACCATCAGGTTGAGGGGAGTTGGTTCTGTGAATGGATCAAGTAGCCCGCTTATTTTGGTAGATAATGTCCCGACGCCCGATCTATCCGTGATAGATCCACAGGACATAGAAAGTATTTCGGTATTGAAAGATGCGGCATCAGCTTCTATCTATGGTGCGCGGGCAGCTTTTGGTGTTATTTTAATAAAAACAAAATATGGACACCACAATCAACCCCTGACGCTTCACTATTCTAATAATTTTTCCTGGAATAAACCGACAGTTTTACCTGATTTTTCTGATCCGGTGAAAGGGATTCCCGGAATTATAGAAGGCTCAACGCGAGCAGGGAACAGCTCACCGGAATTATTCGGAATGTTATTTTCTAAAGAACTGGACGGAATAAAAACATGGGAGAAAAAATATCAAGGAAAAAGAGATGGAATAGAAATGGTTCCCGGTGAAGATTTTACCTTCTCTCCGCGTTATTTTTATAGGGTTTGGGATATCAAAGGTATGATGCTTAAAAAACATACTCCTCAACAATCACAGAATCTATCTGTGTCCGGAGGAACAAAAAAACTGGGGTATTATTTATCTTTTGGCTACAATCATAAAGGAGGAATTATGAAGATGAATCCGAGTGACCTGAAAAAATATAATGTTTCGGCAGCCTTAGATGCGGAAGTAACTCCCTGGTTAGATTTGAGCTCTAAAGTCATGTATAGAAACTTCGAGTTTAAATCGCCTTATAATTATCAGGATTACTTCTATTATATGTGGCGTTGGCCGGCTTATATGCCATTTGGAACCTATAAAGGACATTATTTTAGAGGTCCCAGTGGTTTTTTGAACCAAGCCAGAACTAATACCACTGTTGATAATTATTCACGTGTTGACTTGGGAGCTACGCTAAGGCCGTTGCCTCATTTGAGTATAGAAGCGCATTATACGATAAACAGAGATAATGCATTGGGACATACCGTGGGTGGTCCTGCTGTACTCTGGAACTGGTGGGCAGGAGATGATTTTCCTCTAGAAGACGTAAAGCCTACTTCTAATCAGACTACTTATAATACGCGAAGGACAAAACAAATAGCTTTAATGGCTTTATTACCTATGACAATACATTTGCTGAAGCCCATCATTTGAAAGTAATGGCGGGAATGAATGCAGAAGATGATGAATATATCAATTTCTATGCAGAAAGGAAGGATATGCTGGATCCGTCCAAACCGGAATTGAATCTTGCTACCGGAGATCAGTTAGTTGGTAGTGGGCACACCCATGCTGCTTATGCTGGATTCTTTGGAAGGATAAACTATGGTTATAAAGATAAATATCTGTTGGAATTAAACGGCCGTTATGACGGATCTTCTGCTTATTCTCCAGAAAAACGCTGGGCGCTCTTTACCTCAGGGTCGGTGGGATATAGGATAAGCTCTGAACCCTTTATGGATTTTATAAAGCCACTTTTTACCGATCTGAAATTAAGAGCTTCTTTGGGTACGATTGGCAATTTGAATGTAGGCGGGCAGTACTTTATCCCAACGATGAGTAGCTATTCTGCCGACTGGGTTGTTGGGGGTGTAACGGTAAATACTTTTCATAATCCTATAGCTGTTGCGAAAAGCCTTTCCTGGGAAAAAGTAAATACGCTGGATTTTGGATTGGATTTCGGACTTCTTAAAAATTATATCAGTGGTAGTTTTGACTGGTATCAGCGTACAACTAAAGGAATGCTGAGTACTAATAAAGTGGCGGCTACTTTTGGCGCTAATGCTCCGAGAACTAATCAGGGGAATATGCAAGATAGAGGATTTGAAGTGGAAGTACAAATGAATTATCCGGTCAATGATGATTTAAAGCTGTTTGCTATTTTAAGTTTTAATAATAATAAAGCAGTCATTACGAAATGGAATAATCAGGCAGAAGTGATTGACGATTACTATTCCGGGGCGGTTTATGGAGATATTTGGGGATTTGAGACCGATGGTTATTTTCAATCAGACGATGAGGTGGCAAATTCCCCCAGTCAGTCGAAGTTAGAAACCGGGAATTTTACCTATGGTCCCGGAGATGTGAAGTTTAAAGATTTAAATGGAGATGGTGTTATTGATGGCGGAACCTCTACTGCTGATGACCATGGCGATCTTACGGTCATTGGAAATACACAACCGCATTATTTATATGGGTTTCAGTTTGGAGGGAACTGGAAAGGTTTTGATTTATATGTCTTCTTACAAGGCGTAGGAAAACGTGATTTTTGGGGCTTAGGGGACATGGTTATTCCGATGTATAGCGGAGCACAGATTCTATATAAACACCAATTGGATTATTGGACCAAAGATAATAGGCATGCTAAATATCCTCGTCCGTATGCAGGAAATTCAGGAGGGACGATTGGGGGGATTGATGCCGGAGGAAATAATTTTTATCCGCAATCTAAATATTTGATGAATCTGGCTTATTGTAGATTGAAGAATTTGACGATAGGTTATTCCCTTCCGGATCATATAGTGGATCACCTGCATTTACAAAATGTAAGAATTTATGTGAGTGGTCAGAATCTGACGGAGATTGACAATGTGGGGGTGCCTTTAGATCCTGAAATTACAGATGGTCAGTTGGGATATACCGGGAGAACTTTCCCTTTCCAGCGTAATTATTCTTTTGGTGTACAAGTAACTTTTTAAACGAATAATATGGGTGTTATGAAGATAATAAGAAAATATATAAATATAGTTTTATTTTGTAGCGTCGGAATGCTGCTTTTTAATGCGTGTACCAAATATGTAGATAAAGAGCCTTTAGATGCCTTCTCAGACTTAGATTATTGGAATAGTGAGGATAATGTAAAAACTTTCGCCTGGGGATTCTATAATGACCTGATTATCGGATTTGGTTCGGGTACTAATGGAAATTTTTATTTTACTAGCTTCAATGATGATCAGGCGGATCCTACTTTTCAACAGTTTCCGAAGAATGTACCTGCCTCTGATGGGAATTGGAGTTTTGGTGATATTCGTAAAGCCAATTTGATGATTTCCAGAGTGAAAGGGATGGATTTGGACGAAGCTACAAAAAATCATTGGGTAGGTATTGCCCGGTTTTTTAGAGCTTGGAGTTATTTTCGACTGGTTAAAAGGTTTGGCGATGTTCCTTGGTACAGCCAGGTGCCGGATATTTCTCAGGATTCTTTGATTTATAAGGCCAGAGACTCCAGAGATTTGGTGATGGATAGTGTTCTTAGTGATTTGGATTTTGCCATTGCTCATCTCCGATCTAAAGGTGAAGCCGATCCGAATACGGTGAATAAAGATGTAGCGCTTGCCTTAAAATCCCGTATTTGTCTTTTTGCCGGTACGTGGGCAGAATATAATCAACAGGATGACAGCAGAGCCATTCGGTTTCTGAAAGAAAGTAAAAAGGCGTCTGATCAGATTATGCAGGCTGGCTATATACTGAGTGATAACTATAAAGATGTGTATAGTTCTTATGACCTTTCAGGGAATACAGAGGTTATTTTATACAAACACTATGAAGAAGGTGTATTAACCCATAGTACAGTAGGTTATACGAATGCCACTACAGAGTTTAAAGGATTGACTAAATCTGCAATAGAATCCTATGTATGTACTGATGGTTTGCCGATTAAGTTGTCATCAAAGTATAAAGGAGATGATGATATACATGATTTAAGAGCCAATCGGGATGAACGTCTGTTGCATACAGTAGATAATTTTTATTGCTATCTTGGACATTTACGTGGTGGAGGAATGAAATCGAGTACAGGCTTTCGACCTACAAAGTTTCTTCCGGATGTTACTCCTGCTGCGTCTCATGGTGATACGATAGAAGCAGGGGATACCAATACTATTCCTTATAATTATACCGATGCTCCTGTCTTTTGGCTGGCAGAGACTTTGGAAAATTATGCAGAAGCTTGTGCAGAATTAGACAAATTAGGGGCTTATAAGATAACACAAAATGATGTGGATGAATCGGTAAATCTTTTGAGAGAAAGAGCTAATGTTGCTGATTTGGAATTGGATGGAAATCAAGGTACCGCAGTCAACGGAACCCCTTTTGTTGATCCGGATAAAGATCCTGATGTTACTTCTCTGATTTGGGAAATTCGTAGAGACCGGAGGGTTGAACTAATGATGGATGGATTCCGATTAGCCGATTTATTGCGTTGGCATAAATTGGAGTATATGGATCCACAAAAGAATCCGGATGCCTTCTTAGGAGCAAAAGTTACGCCTAATGATGATATTACCCTAAACGGTGATGGATATATTGAGGTCTATCCTGACCATCCTGATCGACCTGTTGGAGCTAAATATTATCTATGGCCTATTCCTTCCGGTCAAATTGCATTATATCCGGATGGGGTATTGAAACAGAATCCGGGTTGGTGATGAAGAATAGATTGCTATTTTCAATTACAAAGAAGGAACAAATGATGATGTATCAAAAGTTTCTTTTTCCATTAAATCGATATCGATATTAATCAATATCATCTCTCCTTTAGTTAAGCTATCTGTATTTGGGAAATTGCTTTCGTAAGATTTAGTAGCAATGAGTTGTCCGTCTAATACTTTTAATACTTGCCCGGGACTGCTGTTGTAAGCCTCTATGACAAAATCAAGATTTTGAGCGGTTAATTTCATCATGCCGGTATAGACGACAATCGTGATACTGTCAGAAGAAAAATGAAAATGAGCTTTCCCATCCAGCTTTAAATATAATTTTTTATTCTGAGAATGGTCAGTAGCTTTTAAAGAAGAGGCGGAATCTAAGGAAACGTGAATGAAATTTGATAGGGTGTAATCTTTAGGCTGATTGGATTTATTCTGGATAAAAGTATAATCACTTGAATCCTGAAAATAGGGCAAGGAAGGTGTTTCTTTTGCTTCTTTTTCAGGTGGTGAACAAGTGCAAAAAAAGAGCACGATGAGCAAAATAAAATGTCTTCTCATTTCTTTAATATTTTAAATCTCTCTTCATCTGACGGTCGATGTCCTTTCGCTTAATGCTTTCTCGCTTATCGTGTAATTGTTTTCCTTTTGCCAGTCCCAGCTCTACTTTTGCCAGTCCATTTTCATTGATGAAAAGACGCAATGGAACAATCGTAAATCCTTTTTCTTTGGTTTTATTTCTCCATTTTCTGAGTTCTCGTTTTTGTAATAAAAGTTTTCTGACCCTTAATGGTTCATGATTAGCGTAAGTGCCATGAGAATATTCAGAGATATGCAGATTTTTGAGAAATAGCTCTCCTTCAGAAGTGAAGTAGCAATAGGCGTCGTTGAAACTTGCTTTCCCTTCTCTAATAGCTTTTATTTCTGTGCCGGTCAGGATAATCCCTGCAACATATTTAGATTCAATAAAATATTCGAAATATGCCGAACGGTTTTTCACCTGCATAGGAAAATCTCCTTTTATTTATTTAACAATAACCCGTAGCAATCGCTCAATTTATTCTTCAATTTTTTTCTTTCTACAATAAAATCGAGGAAACCATGTTCTAAGAGGAATTCTGAGCGTTGAAACCCTTCGGGTAAATCTTTTTTGATGGTTTCTTTAATGACCCTTGGTCCTGCAAACCCTATTAAAGCTTCTGGTTCTGCAATATTCAAATCTCCTAACATCGCAAAAGATGCGGTAACGCCTCCGGTTGTAGGATCGGTACAAAGAGAAATGAAGGGAAGTTTAGCTTTGGAAAGCAAAGTCAATTTAGCCGAAGTTTTAGCCATTTGCATGAGCGAAAATGCGCTTTCCATCATACGTGCTCCGCCGGATTTAGAAATAATGAGGAAGGAGGTACGATGTTCAATAGCATAATCAATTCCTCGGGCAATTTTTTCTCCAACAACAGATCCCATAGAGCCGCCAATGAAGTCAAAATTCATACAGGCAATTGTGAGATCTAAATCATTTATTTTTCCTGTACCTACAGTGAGGGCATCCTTTCTTCCTGTTTTCTTTTGAGCTACCTGTAATCGTTTGGAATAGGCTTTAAGGTCTGTAAATCCAAGATAATCTTTTGGTGCAATATTGGTAAATAGTTCCTCGTATTTGCCATTGTCAAAAAGAAATTTAAAATATTCTTCCGCATTTATACGATTGTGGTAGTTGCACTTTTCACATACATATAAATTATCCTCTAAGTCTTGTCTGGTTACCGTGTGTTTACAACGAGGGCATTTAAACCATAGACCATCCGGGGCTTCTTTCTTTTCTGAAGTCGCAGTA
>DATGTY010000414.1:0-7894 GCA_035301605.1 Chitinophagaceae bacterium
AGGATAAATTCGGGTTCATTCTTCTTGGCAGAAATCATCCGAATAACATCTTCATTGAGCCCCGCCGGCACCACATCCATCTCAATATCTGTGGAGAATCCAAATTTATATTCCGACTGGCTTATTTCTTCTATTATTCTATCTTGTTCACTCATAATAATTGCAAATTTACCTTTATTTTAGTGTTCTAAATAAATTTAAGCCCCTTCATTATCATTTTTATAATAATTTTTCCGTTTATGAATAAGTTTATTACCAATCTCGTAAATAATAATTCCGTTTTAGTCCCTATTTTCATGCACCTTTTTCATCTATCGCCTCTTCCCCTTAACACTTACATTGCCGATTTGTTTTAGAACCTTTTTGTTAAATAATTGTAATCTTTTTTTTCAAACCCTCCGTCTTTTATCTTTTCATTACTTACCCTTGAACCCTTTTGACCATTAATGGCTTTTCTCCCAACAACAATTTGAAAAGCCCGCCAAAAATAATCCACCTGGTGGTCATTTTTGTTTTCAAGTTTCTCCAATATTTCAGTATCAAAAATAAAAATCGGCAACACAGGAAAGCCGGAATATAAAGTCCGAGATACCCCACATTATCCTCCAAACGTAAATCACGCCTAAACCAAAAAATGAAATTTCAGCCTTTTTCGCCATACGGATTGGTTTTATCGTGTTTCCCCCAAATCCAAACGATGGGAGTTACCTACAGCTATAAAAACCATACAGCCTTCCAAACCTATAAAAGAAGTCAAACAGATATATGATGCCACCGGTTGCACCCATAAAAAAACAATCAAAAAATGTGTAGTGTATCACTAAAAAATTATTCCACTGAAAATCAGAAAGATAGAGTTAGGCGCGGCCAAGTTGAGTTAAATCCTTTATCTATCGTTAATATATATTTTCTGTCAGCAGATGAAGAACAACCGCTCTTTATGTTTACCAAGTTTTCTTTAGTGCGATGTGGATAGATTATTCTATGTGATATTTTGTAAAATCATAAGAATATGATATTAGTAACTAATCCGTTAATTACTCCATTCCCGCTTTACCGAATTTTTTCAATATTCTATAGTGTGAATGAATTGCCTTTCCCATCGTTTTATATTCATTATAAGGTAAATCGAATTCTTGGGCAGTTTTCTTTACAATCACCGATAGATTTTTATAATGGACGTGGCAAATAGAGGGGAACAAATGATGGACTATTTGAAAATTTAAACCGCCTAAATACCAATTTAAAAGTTTACTTTTTTCGGCAAAATCGGAAGTAGTACACACTTCATGAATAGACCAACTTCTATCTATTTCTTGATTCTCTTGCTTATTTAAATATTGAGTTTTTTCAACCACATGTGCCAATTGAAAAGTTATTCCGAGTACAATACCCGAAATAAGGTGTGTAAAGACAAAAGCAAGAAGAATAGCCCCAAAAGAATATGAGGTAAAAATTAAAGGAATGACAAACATATATCCAAAATAAAAAAGTTTGGATATAACCAGTATAATCACTTCGGTGTTGAAGTTTATATTCTTTTTTGCGGCAAATCCGCGATGTTTAATATGTGCTATTTGAGTAAAATCTTTTAGTGTAACCCAAAATAAAGTGTTGACCGAATATAAAAACCAAACATATAAATGCTGAAATTTATGATACCATCTTAATTCACTATAGGGTGAAAGCCTGAATAAATTACCGTTCTCAATATCTTCATCCATGCCATGAATATTGGTATAGGTGTGATGCAAAACATTATGTTGTATCTTCCAATTATACCTATTTGCTCCAATGAAATTTGCAGCATAGCCAAAGAAGTGATTTACCTTTCTGTTTTTAGAATAAGCTCCATGGTTGGCATCATGCATAACCGCCATGCCAATACCGGCATAAGCTAAACCAATTATAACAAGCAACAAAAAAGCTACCCAAGTTGGAATATCTATTAAAATGAGTGCCAAATAAGGAATAACAAATGAAAGCGTAAGTATTATCGTTTTAAGGTACATTCTAAAATCTCCTTTTTTACTAATACCCTTTTCTTTGAAATACTGGTTTACTCTTTTTCTTAATATTCTGGAAAACTGGCTTTTGTCTTTATTTTTGAACCTAATCGGAACGAATTGTTCGGTATTCATAACTCATCATTTTTTTAAAGTATCTTTTATTAAGATTACTCAATTCTTAAAGTTACGGAATAATATTTGGTTAGAGTCATTATATCAAATAAGTTAAGATTTCTTTGGGAAACCCCTAAATTTAATTGTAAAATGCGTTAATATCGGCTAAAGAAGACACTTTGGGAATTTTGTAAGTTAATTTTATCTTCTCTTAGCTGTTTATTTTTTCAATAGCGAGTTCTCAGTAAGGGTGTCTGTTAATCAAGTTACAGCTTGCCGCTGGGGCAGGCAAAGAAACTGAAACTTTGCTTTCAGAACTATCCCAAGCAAAAATCATTTTAAAGTATAAATTTAACACGATTTTTAATAAACAGCTGTTTATGCATATTCCGGAGATATAGTGCCACCTATCCCGACGACCGTTACGCCACTTCTAAGGATTACTACCCCAGATGCCGTATAAAACAGTCACATTTACCTCATTTTAAGTAGTTTTGAGGAGAATAGTCGTTTTTTTAGAGCGACTGATGTAATGTAGCACCTTTCCGAGATACGTGTAATCCAGAAGATATTCGTAAATCTGTCATTATGGAAGTGCAAGTGAATCGGGTTTGAGCAATTGATGAAAATACTACCAGAAAGCCGGATGAATCAACTTTTAGTTGAAAAATCAGAATCTCACCTTGAAGAACTACTTCTAAAAGATTTGGTTGTGACTAAAAACAACTGGAAACAATTGCTAACAATTGCTAACAATCGAAATTCTATTGAAGATACGATTAATCACCTTTGAATTTTTGTGCTAAAAGAAGTGGTATTAGTATAAGGAAGAAGATTCCTACAATCCAGAATACATCTGTGTAACTCATGAGATAACTTTGTTGCAGCAGTCCTCCCTGAATGGCTTTTTGAGCCATTTGATGCGCCACATGTTGAGTTTCCCCTGAGGCAATAAAGTGAGCTGTCATTCCTTTTAACTGGTTCAGAAAGGCAGGATTATAATTGTTGATATTTTGGCCTAAAATCGTTCGATGAAACTCAAATCGATGATCTACGAATGTAGTGACAAGTGCTATTCCCAAAGCTCCTCCAATTTGTCTAACCATGGTACCTATTCCAGTCCCCTCACCTATTTCATCACCCTCCAGGTCTTGAACACTCATGGTAGAAATGGGAACAAATAAAAGACTCATACCAATTCCTCTCAGAATAAGAGGTGGGATAAAACTCTCCATTCCATAAGCCAATGTTGTTTTCTGCATCAAGTAGCAGAAAGCAAGAAAAAAAAGGATGCCGGTACAGGTAACAAGTTGAGTTGGAATTTTTTTGTTCACTAACTTGCCCACAAATGGCATCATTACAATCGTTGCTAAAGCACTTGGTATAGTTACAAGACCGGTCTGTTCAGCCGAAAAGCCTAATAAATTTTGAAATAATAAAGGATAAATAAATACAATAGCAACAAAACCCAACCCAAAGGTAAATCGAGTTAGAGAACCCAATGTAAAACTCCGATGTCGAAAGACTCTAAGGTTAACGACCGGATGGTCTGTTTGTAATTCTCTCCAAACAAATGAAATAAACCCAAGTACAGCCACAAATGAAAAAACGACAATATAAGCCGCATTAAACCAATCTGCTTTTTCTCCACGTTCTAAAACAACTTGAAGGCTAATGACAGAAATAGTCAATATAGCTAATCCTAACCAATCGACCTTTTTATGCTTTTCCTTCGGCGTTTTGCGAATAAAAGTAGTAATCATAAAGAGCGCAATAATACTGAAAGGGATATTAATATAGAAACACCAACGCCAGGAGAATTGATCCGTGATATAACCTCCTAAAACGGGACCAATCACAGGTCCAAGCACCACCCCCATGCCAAACATACCCATTGCGAAGCCTAATTGTTTTTTCGGCCAGGATTCAATTAAAATTGCCTGAGCTGTAGGAGACATGCCACCGCCGCATAAGCCCTGTATAAATCGAAAGAAAATTAGCATAGGAAGAGAAGTCGCACTTCCACAGAAAAAAGAGGCAACGGTAAATCCAACAACGGAAAGCATAAAATATCGTTTCCGTCCTATAAGTTTCCCCAACCATCCGGAAATGGGTAATACTATAATGATACCAATTGTATAAGCAGTAACGACCCAACCGATATTATCAAAACTTACGCCAAGATTCCCCATGATGTGAGGCATAGCCACATTGACTACGGTTACATCTATTAACTGCATTAACGTGGCAAAAACCAACGTTAAGGTAATAATCCATTTTCGTATTCCGACCTCCGGTTCCGGCATCTAAGCTGTTTTTTTATTATAGGTACTTATTTTTGAAGAAATTTCCAATACTTTTTAAAAAAAATGCCTCACCTATGATGGTTATGAAACTCATATGCTGCTGTCACAATAATATCAAAGTAAGGGTTGGCATTTCACTTAAAATGATTTATTATTTAGCTACAAAGTAGGAAACAATACTTTACTTTTACAAGTAAATATACAAATTACTATAGTAGTAACACAAAAGAATGTATTAAAGAAACAGTGTAATATCCATTACAACACTAAGGGAATGGCAAAAAAAAATTCTACTAAAAAGGGATCACCCAAACCCAATATGATAGCGCTGTTGAAACCCTACAAGAGGCCGTTAGCGCTATTGCTTCTTCTGGCTATATTGAGTAACGGGATCAACCTGATTATTCCAAAAATTATTGCGAACGGCATTGATTCGTATTCTAACGGACACCTTATATTCAGTACGATTATCTGGCAATTTACGCTGGCCGCCGTTTCAATCTTTATTTTCACCTACCTGGAAAGCATTGTGCAGATCTTTACTTCCGAAAAAGTAGCCCGCGACCTTCGGATAAGAGTCTCTGAAAAGATATCGCGGCAGTCTTTTTCTTTTGTAGAAAAAGTGACACCCGGTAAACTACTAACCAATCTGACTTCTGACTCAGATGCCGTTAAATCTTTTATCTCACAGGCCTTCGTGGCTATTGTTTCTTCGGTAATCCTTATTATCGGTGCCAGCATTTTATTACTAACGATTAACTGGCGTTTGGGATTGGCCGTATTGACTATTATCCCCATTATTTCTATTGCCTTCTTTCTCATCTTTAAGAAAGTAAAAGTCTTGTTTAAAAAATCGCAGGATGTGATTGACTGGCTAAATAAAGTCATTAACGAAAGTATATTGGGGGCTGCTTTGATTCGGGTCTTGAATGCGCAAATTCCACAATATGAAAAATTTATGGATGCCAATAAAGAGGGGTTGCATATTGGGTTGTCGATCTTAAGATTATTTGCCACGCTTCTTCCTATTGTTACTTTCGTAGGCAATCTGGCAATGTTGACCGTACTGGCTTTGGGTGGTCATTTTGTCATTGCCGGGAATATGACTTTGGGTGATTTCGCGGCTTTCAACAGCTATATTTCTCTATTGATTTTTCCTATCATCCTCATCGGTTTTATGAGCAATGTGATTGCTCGTGCCAGTGCTTCTTATCAAAGGATTCACGAAGTCTTAAATACAGATGAAGAAAAATCTTCCGGTCGATTAAAAAAAGATTTGCAAGGCCATATCGAAATGGATCACATTTCACTTTCTTATAATGGAAAACCCATACTTAAAGAGGTTTCTTTTTCCATAGAAGCAGGTTCTCGAACGGCTATTATCGGTCCGACTGCTGCCGGAAAAACGCAACTCTTTTATTTACTCACCGGATTAATAAAACCTGATTCTGGCAAAATCAAATTTGATGAAACTGATTTTAAAAATTTTGCTCCTGATTCATTTTATGCTCAGGTAGGTCTTGTTTTTCAAGACAGTATTCTTTTCAATATGAGTCTTCGGGAGAATATCGCTTTCAATAAATCGGTTACGGAAGAAGCCATGAAAAAAGCTATTGAAACAGCAGAGCTCAAAAATTTTGTAGAACAACTTCCTGAAAAATTAGAGACTATCATTTCAGAACGAGGCGCTACGCTTTCCGGCGGACAAAAACAAAGAGTGATGTTAGCGCGAGCATTGGCACTTGAACCGAAAATATTACTCTTAGATGAGTTCACAGCCCGCGTGGATATAGAAACGGAAAAACGCATCTTGGAAAATGTACAAAATAATTACCCCAATATTACTTTACTTTCTATCACACAAACCATAGAAACAGTAAAAGAATACGACCAGATTATTTTACTGATGGAAGGAGAAATTGTAGTCAAAGGAACGCACGAAACACTCATCAATACCAATCCGGCATATATGCAGATTTACCAATCTCAAAGGAGTACTAATAATTATGGATTACAATCTTTATGACATACAAGCCTCTTTGAAAAAAGGGAAACAAAGTACCATCGCGGTATTGAAAAAACTATCCCTTTTAATCAAAGGTGAAAAAAAGAATTTGATTGTGGCGATTGTGGCAATTATCATCAATTCAGGCTTGAATTTGGTAGGTCCATTATTGATTGGTATTGCTATCGACAAATATGTACAAACGGGACAAATGCACGGTGTACTAGTATATTCCGGAATTTTGCTGGTGATTTATTTGGTGGTGCTTTGTGCCAATTACTTACAAACGCAACTGATGGGCGCTATTGGTCAGCGGATGGTCTATAATCTTAGAAATTCTGTTTTTAATAAGCTGCAGGCATTGCCGGTAGGTTTCTTCAATCAAAACAAGTCTGGAGATTTGATTTCCCGTATCAACGGCGATACCGACAAAATAAACCAGTTTTTTTCACAATCTCTGATGCGTTTTTTGGGGATTATCGTTACGATGATTGGAGCGGGGATTTTTCTTATCAGTATCAATCCCCGACTGGGAGGAGCATCTCTCATTCCTGCAATATTTATTTTAATTTTCAATAAATCTATCTCTGCCTGGGTGAAGCGTAAAAATGCCGAAAGCCTCAAGAGCACAGGAGGGATGAGTGGTAACGTGCAAGAAAGTCTGGATCATTTTAAAACAATAGTTGCTTTCAATCGCAGGGATTATTTTAGAGAAAAGTTTGATGAAGCCAACCAACAAAATTATAAAAAAGCTATTGGCGCCGGTCTGGCCAACAAGCTGCTGATGCCGGTTTACACCTTATTTACCAATATCGCTCAACTTATCGTGCTGGCTTATGGCATTTATCTTATCAGTATCGGAGATTTTACTGTAGGATTATTAATCAGTTTTTTGGCCTATGCCAACCGTTTTTATAGTCCTTTGCGGCAGTTGGCTGCTCTTTGGGCAAGTTTTCAGACTGCATTGGCTGCCTGGGACAGAATTTCTGTCATTTTAAACCTGAAATCCAATATGAAGAGGCAGAAGGGGATTCCTGGAACACAATCGAAAACTTTACTGGAATTTAAAAACGTATTTTTTAGTTATGATGGTAAAAAGAATGTTTTAAATAATGTAAATTTCCATTTAAAACGTGGTAAAACCTATGCTTTCATTGGTCCTACCGGCGGAGGTAAAACCACCAATGCGTCCCTCCTATCCCGATTGTATGACCCGGATAGAGGAAGTGTTTATCTGGATGGACGTGATATACGTACTTTTACGGATGAAGAACGCAGCCGGAAAATAGGGTTTATTTTGCAGGAACCTTTCTTGTTCAATGGTACAGTACGAGAAAATATTTTATTCGGAAATGAAAAATATAGGGGAACCGCCAATAACGAATTATCTAAAATCCTCAATGAGTCACATTTAGATGTCCTCTTGGATAAATTTGATTATGGTTTAGATACGAAAATCA
>DATGTY010000415.1:0-3611 GCA_035301605.1 Chitinophagaceae bacterium
CATGGGAAATTCCCTGCTATACTGGAAGACGATGTTGTGGGTGAAGCAGCTACCAAATTGTTTGCAGAAGCAAAAGAATTACTACACACGATAATTTCCGAAAAATGGCTCACCGCCAAAGCTTCTATAGGCATTTTCCCGGCAAACAGTAATGGAAAAGATACAGTCACTCTAATCCATTCTGAAAATGGAGAGGAGAAAGAAGTAAATCTCGAATTCTTACGCCAACAGATTAAAAAATCCGCTAAACACCCCAATCGAAGCCTGGCAGATTTCATTGCTCCAAAATCTACCGGAAAACAAGATTATATTGGCGCCTTTGCAGTCACTGCCGGTCTGGGCATAGAAGAACATCTTGACCGGTTTGAAAAAGACAATGACGATTATAATAAAATCATGCTGAAGGCTTTAGCAGACCGTCTGGCAGAATCTTTTGCCGAGCTCATGCATCACAAAGTCCGTACAGAAATATGGGGATATGCCTCTGATGAAAACCTGGCAAACGAACAATTGATTAAAGAAGAATACAAAGGGATTCGTCCGGCTCCAGGCTATCCTGCCTGCCCGGAACATACAGAAAAAATTAAACTCTTTGATTTAATTAAAGCGACAGAACATTCAGAAATCATCCTCACAGAGCCGATGGCCATGATACCTACCAGCAGCGTTAGCGGTTGGTATCTCGCGCATCCGGAAAGCACCTATTTTGGTATTGGTAAAATCAAAGAAGATCAGGTGGAGGATTACGCTAAACGAAAAGGTTGGAATATTAAGACTGCAAAGCAATGGCTAAGACCACAGTTGGATAAGGCATAACTTGAGTTTAAAGCAGCAGCGAGCTATTTGGCTATTGGCTATTGGCTATTGGCTTTTGGCTTCCCTCAATAAAGAATCTTATTCCCCTTCTGCTTCCATTCCTTAAAAACTTCATTCGCTTCAGACTGCATCATCTTTTCAAAAGGGATCTCTTGATTTTCTTGGGTCTTTTCTAATTCATCATAAATGAAATGATCGTCGAAATCTATCCTAGCAGCATCTTCCTTTGTGCAGCCATAATAAACAGCCTTCGGACGTGCCCAGTAGATCGCACCAAAACACATCGGACAGGGTTCGCAGGAAGTATAGATGATGCAATCCGCTAATTGAAAAGTGCCTAATTTATAACATGCTTTTCTGATAACTTCTATTTCGGCATGAGCTGTAGGGTCATTAGAAGAACTCACCCTATTGCAGGCTTCAGCAATTATTTCATCATTTTTGACCACTATTGCGCCAAAGGGACCTCCTTTGTCGTCGTTCATACCCTGCCGTGCAACTCCAATGGCTCTCTGCATATATTTTTGATGTCTATTATTCATAATATTTTATTTATCATGCTATTGGTTGTCAGTTTTGAACACATCCGATCGATAAGACAATAATCACCCTCTCTTCAATTCCATTACTGTAATCTCCGGAAGTATTCCAACCCTGCCGGGATAACCTAAAAATCCATATCCCCGATTGACATAAAGGTATTGCTTTCCTTTCTTATACAAACCGGCCCATTCCTTATACAAATATTGAATGGGGCTCCACTTAAGCCAAGGAATTTCTACTCCAAATTGCATCCCATGCGTATGACCAGCGAGCATAAGGTCTATATTTGGATAATCCGGTCGTACCTGCGCATCCCAATGAGAGGGATCATGAGACATCAATAGGTTAAATGGAAGTTCAGGCAACCCTTCCATAGCTTTACTCATATCTCCATATTTGGGAAAACGCGGCTTCGCACTCCAATTTTCAACGCCAATCAGGCCAATTCTCTCTCCCTCCTTTTCTAAAACCACATGCTCATTATTCAACATCTGCCAACCCATTCCGGATTCCATATCTTTTAACAACTGTAGATTTGCAGCCTTCGCCTCTTTAGATGGCCATTCTGCATAATCTCCATAATCATGGTTTCCCAAAGTAGCATATACGCCCATGGGAGCCTTAAGCTGACTAAACTGTTTTAAATAATCTTCCATTTCGATGGACTTGCTATTCACCAAATCTCCGGTAAACAATATTAAATCCGGTTTTTCGGCCAAGACCATATCTATTCCCTTCTGCACCTTTTCATGATTATCAAAACTACCGGAGTGAATGTCGGAAAGCTGAACGACCTTCAATCCATCAAAAGTTTTAGGTAAGTGAGGAAACTTGATTTTTACCTTTCTTATTTTATAATTGTATCGATTGGAAATACCATAAGCCAATAAACCAAAAAAACTACCTCCGACAATTAATCCGGCTCGGGATAAAAACTGAGAACGCGTAAAACCATGAACCACAGACTTCGTTTCCTCCGGTTTTTTCTGAAACAAGGAGTACAACTTTATTCCTCCTCTTCTCAAATCATCAATAAGTAAAAAGACCACCACCAAAAGCTTCCCCAGGAATAAACCCAATATCAAAAATACCAAAATGATATTTTGATGTTGACCATATTCATACATTCTGGGTAGGAAATAAAGACCAACCCAGGAAGCTAATGCTACGGACCAATAGGCTCCCCAGATAAGATATTTCCAAGAGGATGTAACATCTATAGCAGATTTCAATGCCTGAAAAACATAAATATCCACCAGGATATAAATCAGAATAAAAATATAAAGTGTCACTTTTCCTCTCATTTTAAAATTATTCAATGGCTAGAAAGCCAAAAATTCTTTCAGCTGCTGATAGATTACCAGTCGGGTAGGCTCATCTGTGAGTTCTTCTTTCTCATTAAACAGCTTTCTCATTACGGAGATTGGTAATTTATTAGGATGAACTATCATTTTCATATGATTCAAAATTCCGGTAAAATGTTCCATCCCCCTCAAATTCCCCGCTCTGCCATCAGCTACTCCGGTCAGCAATGCTTTTTTTCCATAAAAATCTTCCGGCACTTTACACATATCAATAAACGTTTTTACAGCTCCGGGAAAACTCCCGTTATACTCAGGTAAAATAAATATAAATTTGTCGGAAGGCCGCAATATTCTTTCTTCTACAAAATTTAAATTCTCTGTTTTTTTATTTAAATCCAGGCCTTCCAACAATAACACTTCAGGATGTCGCCCCATGTCCTCCAGCATTCTTTCATAGACGTTCACTACACGCTGGGTTCGATTGCCGGGTCTGTTGGTACCTGAAATTATTGTAATCATTTGTTTCCTTTTAGCCGCCGCAAAGTTAGGTAAAAGATAGCAGTGGATAAGTAATATACAACCGTTAATAAATTAAGTTTACCAATTCTTCTTTTCATTGTATTTTTGTCCTTACTTTGAGTACTAAAAGATGAGCTTATGAATTTCACTTATTATGGTCATGCATGCTTTTCAGTAGAGATCAGCGGAAAACAGCTTCTTTTTGATCCTTTTATTAGCGGAAATGAATTAGCTAAAGAAATTGATAAAGATAAGATTCAGGCAGATTATATCCTGGTATCTCATGGACATCAAGATCATACTTTAGACTTAATTGACATAGCGAAAAGAACCGGTGCTAAAGTTATTTCAAACTTTGAAATTATCAATTGGCTGGCTGCTCAAGGAGTAGAAAACGGACATCCGATGAATCATGGAGGGAAATGGAAT
>DATGTY010000416.1:0-6444 GCA_035301605.1 Chitinophagaceae bacterium
GGAAAACCTCCATCAGAATAATTGGTTTTATGATCGTGTTAAAAATCTGAATAATGTTTATGATCATTATGACGATTTGAATTTTTTAGGTATGAGTCCGCGTATCGAGCCTTACCATTTTCAATGGCCTATTGATGATGATATCATTACCGTCAATACAATGGGCAGGATTAATCAGAACAAAGGATATGTAGGTTCCGAAAATAATATTCCCCCGCTTGAAACAATATCGGAAGAAGATTAACATTGAACGGATTTGTTGTTGGAACCTAAAAGTTAAGTTTATATTAATTTTATTTGATATATGCCTATAAGATTGCTTTAAGAGTTTTTTGCTTGCTTTCGGAAGAGTGGGTGGATGTATAGACCGTCGGTTTCGTATGGGGTCTTCGAGCCAATAACGGTACTATATTTACAAATACCCACCTTTTATCATGATTGAAAAATAATGGGCATTTTTCTATTAGGTATATCAAGTTTTGTTTTGAAGTTTATTAAGCAATAAAAATATTCACGGATGATATTATTAAAAGAAGTAAAATGTATTGTATTCGGCATGTTAATACTCGTCGTTGTAAATAAACTATATGCTTTCCAACCGAAAGAGAATCATTCAGCATTATCCGTTGGTATCGCTGAACAAAATATAACTCCAAGCACACACGTTAAGAATTGGGTAACTGGTAAACCATATGGAAGCGTACTTGATTCTATTTTTGTTCGTGTTATCGTTTTAGATGACGGCAATAAAAATGCAGCTATTGTTACATGGGATTTAGTGGATGTTAGTGAGTCAGCAAAAGATGAAGTTAGAAAAGCTATTTCAACAAAGACCAAAATCCCTGTCAATAATATTTTAATAAACGCTTCACATAATCATTCTGCGCCTTGGTCTCCTGTTTATAAAGCAGGGTATAGGGGAAAAGAACTTGATACTTGGTGGGCGATCAGATATATGCCTGCGCAAAACGAAGATCCCTATTTTAAAAAATGGATGCAACTTTTGATAGATCAATCGGTTATAGCGGCTCAAAAGGCAATTGAAAATTCACAACCTGCATGTGTATGGATTGGAAGAGCAGATGTATCCGAATTTTTAAGTAATCGAAGGCCTATATCAGATACTTTGGGAATTGAGAAAGACAATACGCCTTCGGGGTATAATTTTTCTCATGAAGATTGGAATCCCAATATAACGGTGGGGGGTGCTTCTTTTGGACCAAAAGATCCAACTATGACATTCCTTTCTTTTCGAAACTCAAAAAATGAGAATATCGCCTCCGTCTTTCATCTATCTGCTCATGCGGTTGCAATTTACCCATATCATGAAGGTATTTCAGGGGATTGGCCAAGTGAAACAATTAAAAAAATGAACGAAGCTTTTAATACGCAAGTTCTATTTGTACAAGGAGCTGCAGGAGATATTAACCCTTGGAAACGCGATAGGGATGCGGTCATTGAAATGAGTGAAGGTTTAACTGAATATGCAAAACAAGCTTATAAATATAGTGCGAAATTAAAAAATAGTGAATTGACTGTTTCTCACAGTTTTGTAAGCTTACCATTGGATAAAAAAGGAAAACAACGAACAGGTTTAGATTCGATAGAAGCTGAAATTCAGTTGATTACATATGGATCGTTAGCTGTCATAGCTTTACCTGGTGAACCCTTAACGGATCTTGGTATAGAAATACGGAAAAACTCCCCTTTTCCTCAAACTATAGTGCTTGGATATTCTAATGGAAACGGAGTACATTACGTAGGTATGCCAGGAGAGAAGGCGAGAGGTGGTTACGAAATGGAAAGTGGTACTATTGGAGATGATAAAGCAGGAGATGTTTTAGTAAAAAGTGCCATTGAATTATTAAAGAATGTGACGAAATAAATAAAGGAGCGCGAGTATATTATTATTCCAAAAATAATAATAATAAGTTTTTTTTTGGAAGAAATGTTATTATATTCGGGTACGTACACTCTTGTTGAAGTAATTTAATCAGTTAAATCATGAGATAATTTATTCAAAAATATGAAAATTAAAATAGTATCGATTATTCTAATATTTAGTGTTTTAGGTTTTAGAAAAACATTAGAAGCTTCAGAATTTGAATGGAAAATAGGGGTTGCTGAAATAGATATTACACCAAATGAGCAGATGTGGATGGCAGGATATGGGATGAGAAATAAAGAATCCGAAGGTATGTTACACCCTTTGAGAGCAAAGTGCCTTTTTTTTGAAGATGGTTTTGGCACTAGATCCATTCTTATTACAACAGATCTTTTGGCAATTCCCAGAGAGTTATCGTTAAAATTGAAAGAAGCTGTTTTCAATGCATATCACATTCCTAAATCCCATGTTTTAATCAATAGTTCTCATACACATACCGGGCCGGTTTTAAGTAATTCACTGCTTGATATTTATCCGCTTGATGAGAAAAAATATAACAAAGTTGAGTCCTATACAAATAGTCTGAGCGAAAAACTAATCAAGCTGGTGGATAGCGCTGAAAAAGATTTAGAACCCGCGAAGCTTTATTCGGGGAATGGTGTTTCACGGATTCAGGTAAACAGACGAAACAACAAGGAATCTGAGGTGGAAAACTTATCAGAACTGAAAGGTCCGAATGATTTTGCAGTGCCTGTATTTAGGGTCGAAACTTTATCAGGAAAGGTTAAAGCTATAGCGTTCGGTTATGCCTGTCATGCTACCGTATTAAATACGTACGAATGGTCTGGTGATTATCCTGGTTTTGCGCAATTAGAGCTTGAAAAATTATACCCTGAAGCAGTAGCTTTGTTTTTTCAAGGGGCAGGAGGCGACCAAAATCCTCTGCCAAGAGGCTCTGTCGATTTAGCAAAGCAATATGGCAAATCACTGGCAGCATCAGTGGAACGCGTGTTAAATGAGAAAATGGATCTTTTATCTGCTAAATTTATGGCTTCATACGACGAGATTAGCCTCCCTTTAGAAGAAAGTCCATCATTAGAAGAATTAGAAAAATTACGTGATAATAATTCTGGCTATGTTGAACGTTGGTCAAGCCGCCTAATTTCTCAAATGGAGGAGGGAGAGGCTTTTGATACAGAGTATGTGCATTATCCTATTCAGAGTTGGAGTCTGGGCAGACAGCTTTTAATAGCATTGGGGGGTGAGGTGACCGTAGAATATGCTGTTAAATTAAAGGAACGGTTGGGGCATGATCTCTTTGTCTTAGGATATTCAAATGATGTGATGAACTATATCCCGTCTGAAAAAATATTGGAAGAGGGGGGGTATGAAGGAAAGCAAGCACATATAGTGTATGGATTACCCAGTAAATGGAAATCAGGGATCGAAGAGAGAATCATCCGCTCTACCGTTGCATTAACTAAAATAATGAAATAATTTAACTTAATCTTTAAATGAAAATGAAGTTTTTAAAATATGGGGCTGTTTTATGTGCTGGTTTTGTTTTGTCCAATTATTCCTGTACAAACGAAAGATATCCTAAATCTTTAAGCCCGGAAGAGTCGCTCCAAAAAATGAAAGTACATGAAGATTTTCAAATGGAAATATTTGCGACTGAGCCTTATGTTAAAGACCCGATTTCAATGGTTTTCGACGAAGAAAATAATGCTTATGTTGTTGAAATGGCGGATTATCCGTTTTCTGATATGAACCCGAATAAAGCAGGGGAAGGAAAGGGACGCATTGTTTTTTTAAAAGACACAGATGGAGATGGAGTGATTGATGAATCCACTGTTTTTATTGAAGGGATTTCTGAAATTACCAGTGTGTTGCCCTGGAAGGGTGGTCTTTTAGTAACGGCTGCCCCTGATATTTTGTATTTAAAAGATACCAATGGAGACGGCAAGGCCGATAAGAAAGAAGTTTTATTTACTGGGTTTTTTACGAATAATTCCGAAGCTCAGATTACGAATTTGAGGTTCGGAATTGATAATTGGATTTATGCATCTAATCATGGTCAAGCAGGAACAGTTTCGTATACTAAAAAACCAGAAGCGTCTGCACTATCAATGGGAGGGTCAGATTTTAGATTCAGGTTGGATAAAGAATTATTTGAATTAGAAACAGCTCCGGCTCAATTTGGCCAAGCTCTTAACGATTGGGGGCATCGGTTTATGACCCAAAATACGATACATATTCAACAAGCAGTAATACCGCGAAGGTATATGGAACGTCATCCCTATTTACCCTCAAAAAAAGGTGTAGAGGATATATCAGATCACGGGCTGCGAATGTATCAAATTACGCCAGCGCCATATTGGCGGGCTGAACGTAGCAAACGACGCCAAGAACAATATGATGAACAAGGCTTAGATAGAGTTGAGCATCCTGAAGGATATTTCACCGGGGCGTCTGGGGGAACAATTTATGCGGGAGATAAATATCCTGAAGAATTTTATGGAAATATATTTACTGGTGAAGTAGCCGGAAATTTGGTTCATAGAGATGTCTTAGTTCCACATGATACCCGCCCTACATATATTGCGGAAAGAGCGAAAGAAGAGCAGGATGAAGAATTTATTTCTTCTACTGATTCATGGTTTAGACCTACGGATTTTACTTTGGGACCAGATGGGAATTTGTATGTGATTGATATGTATCGCCAGCATATCGAAACTCCCTTATCAATACCTGAAGATTTATTAGAAGATATGGATTATACCAAAGGGATGGATATGGGCAGGATTTATAGAATAGTTTATAAAGATTCAGCCCCTTCAAGCGATGATTTGGTACCGAAGAAAAATAAAACTTCTCAAGATTATGTTAAACTTTTAGAACACCCCAATCAATGGTGGCGATTGCAAGCACAAAGAGTTTTAATAGAAAAGCAAGATAAAAGTGTTATTCCCCAGTTAGAAGAAATATTTAAATCAAATGATGACCCTAGAATACGATTGCATGCGTTATACTCTTTGGAAGGATTAGACGCTTTAAATGAAAATTTAATTCGTTCAGCAATGAAGGATCCTCATCCCGGATTAAGAGAACATGGGGCAATGTTATCAGAGCGGTTTCCGGAAAGTTTAAATTTACTTGCAAAGCTTACGGAAGATGAGTCTCCAAGAGTTTCATTTCAGGCTACCTTAAGTTTAGGTCAATTTTCTTCACCTCTCGTTATAGAAAAAATGGCTGATATAATTGAACAAAAGTATGCGGATAATTGGTACAGACTTGCAGTTTTAAGTTCAGATGCTGGCTCTTCTTATGAATTCTTCAAACATTTACGTGTTGAAAACAGTTTTTTTGATGAAATTAATGAAGATAAAAAGCTGTTTATTCACGATTTAGCATACATTTTAGCAGGGAAAGATACAGGGGTAAAAAGAACATTGGAGGAAATACAATCCAATATTAAACAAGAGAATAGGGAAGAATGGTTAATCGCTTTTTTAGACGGAATGACTAACGCTTATAAAACATTAGAGAAAAGCGCTGGGGATGATTCATATCTAAAAGATATTTTAGAGGAAATCTCGAAAAATTCCTCGGAGGATATAACGGAAGGTGTTAATAATTTATTGAATAAATAAAATAAAGATGCAAATGGAAAATCAGGGTTTATCCAGAAGATACTTCATAAAAAAAACGGTTTATACAAGTGCAAGTATTCTAGGAATTGGGTATATATTAAATGCTTGTAATTCTCCTCAATCAGATCATGAAAATAATGAAAAAACTGAACCTGAAAATGACAGCACTTCAAAAAACGCATGTGAAGATTTTTCAAATGTAAGTGAAACTGAATTAAAGAAGAGAGAGCAATTCGGTTATGTAGAGAAAACATCTATTCCAGAATCAAGGTGTAGTAATTGTCAACTATGGATCGCTCCGAAGGAAAATCAAGAGTGTGGAGGCTGTATGTTATTTAAAGGACCCGTATATGATGATGGATATTGTACTTATTGGGCTCCTCAAACTTAAGAACCACCTCTTAATAAAAACTATTTTTTTGAATATTGTTTTTTTGAAATTGAAAAAAAATCCATATTTCTTAATTACATTTCAACAGAAGAAAATGGCATTATGCTATTCCAATATATAAATCAGATAGAGCTTTATTGTCAAATGACGGGATGGGAGTGCCTGGTAATTTTATGCCTTTAAAAAATCCTTCAAGGTTGTGCAAGAAAGAAACATTGATTTTCTTACCAATGCAAAACTTCATAAGAAAATTATTCGCAAGTGTTTACAAATTTTAAAGGAGGAGCAGTTTACTTTTCGGCAAATTTATACCTGTACTTTAAAAAAAACCTCTGGATCAAGGTTTTAGGAATCACCCTAGAAATAGAACTGGAGCGAGAAAATCCGATCGAAAGGTCAAGACCACTGCGAGTAGGTTAGTTCGTGAGCTTGAGCGTAATCAGATAGAGCGATTTACTGGTAAGCGTCCTGAAAAAGCGAAAGTGGACCGCGGTTACCGAGAGAAAAAAAGGCGA
>DATGTY010000417.1:0-7158 GCA_035301605.1 Chitinophagaceae bacterium
GGATATTTATGCATATCATGCATATCACCAACACCTCTATCGGACCAACCGGTGGTTGCATCCACCAATCTTGTAGGATCAAGCTTTTCCACCAATTTTGTCACCTTTTCCGTTTGAAATTGTCCCCAGCCTTCGTTAAAAGGCACCCAGGTTACAATACTGGGATGATTGTAATTTGCATCAATCATTTCTTTCAACTCTTTTTTATAATCATAAGCAGATTGTGCTCCTCTTTGTATATCTGGATCATCCGGACCTATATGTTCATCGCCACTTGGCATATCCTGCCATACGAGTAAACCTATTTTATCACAGTAATAATACCAGCGCGCGGGTTCTACCTTTACATGTTTACGAATCATATTGAAGCCCCATTCTTTCGTTTTCAAAATATCAAACTTCATCGCTTCATCCGTTGGTGCCGTATATATACCATCTGGCCAAAAGCCTTGATCTAAAGGGCCATATTGGAATAATGGTTTATTATTTAAAAATAGTCGGGTAATGCCTTCAGCATCTTTCCCTAAACTAATTTTACGCATCCCAAAGTAACTGATAACCTCGTCAACCTTTTGGTTATTTTTCACAAGGGAAATCTTAATATCATAAAGGAAGGGATCCTTGGGAGACCACAACTTCATGTCATTAATATTTAAAGTTAATTCCGCCCCTAAAGCGCCTTCTACTTCAGACACTTTTTTCCCGTGATCTAAAACGACCGCTTGTATCTTATATCCGGAAGCAGGACGACTTGCATCTACTTTTAATTGTAACCTTTTTGTGTCTATATCCGGAACCATTTTCATGTCTTTAATCGCTACATCAGGAACAGGTTCCAGCCAAACCGTCTGCCAAATTCCGGAAGTCGCAGTGTACCAGATTCCTCTCGGGTCTAGTGTTTGTTTACCAATCGGCTGAAAGCCTTTATCTGAAGGATCCCAAACAGAAACGGTTACATGTTGCTCCCCATCGCTCTTTAAAGCATCCGTAATGTCAAAAGTAAAAGGAGTATATCCGCCCTTATGAGCGCCTACCTGTTTTCCATTTACCCAGACAGTTGTTTCCCAATCGACCGCACCGAAGTGAAGTAAGACCCGCTGATTTCCCCATGAATCAGGAACGGTGAAAGTTCGGCTATACCAAAGCTTCTGTTCAGGCTCAAGTGCTTTTTTTACACCGGACAAACTGGATTCAATAGGAAAGGGAACCAATATTTCACCATCACTTTCGCCAATTCCTTCCAAACCTTTCTTCTTTAAAGAGGATGTAATCTTATAGTCCCATAAACCATTAAGATTTTTCCAGTTTTTTCTTATCATCTGTGGACGCGGGTATTTATTGTGTACCTTCTCAGGAGTTACATCCTTGGTCCATGGGGTATTTAGTGTTCCTTCCACCGGTTGCCAGCTCCCCGAAGATTGTGCTTTCAATACGGTCGGCGACAATAACATCGCGACAAGTAATACATTCAACATTTGTTTTCTCATACTAACTAGGTTTTAAATTGTTTTACAGGTTTATGTTTAAAATCAGATGCATATTAGTTCTACTTTACAGAAGGGAGAGACAACGGTTGCCCGGTTTTCACAGGGACTCCGAAATCTGGCGTCCCATCAGGATTCCATTCAAAAGATTGCTTCCGTGGAGATCGGTGACCACCACAGCCTTGATTTGCTTTACCATTGGCATGATAAAGAATCCAATATTCTTCTCCATTTGGAGATTGAAAAAAAGAGTTGTGCCCGGGAGCATAGACACTATTTTTCTTTGATCCTTTAAAAACCGGTTTAGGATGTTTTCGCCAGGAAGAAGCGGTCATCAGGTTTTTCTTATTCTCTAAAGATAACATCCCTAAGCAATAATAGTCGGTCCAGCACCCACTGGCTGAATATATTAAAAATACCTCTCCGTGATGCATTAATATTTCCGGTCCTTCATTCACATTAACATGCGCCGGAGATTGGTTAGGTAAATCTCCATGTTTTTCCCAGGCATATTTGGGAAAAGAAATCCTTACTCTATCACCGTCAATAGTCCAAGGGTTTTTCATTTTGGCTATATAAATATTCTGTTGTCCATTAACATCCTTTTCCCAACCACTCCATATCATATACCACTGGTCGTTATATTCAAAAACAGAACCATCAATAGCCCATCTATCGGTAGCTGCGGCAATTTTTCCTTTAAAAACCCAGTTTCCTTTCAGCGGATTCCGACTTTCATTTTCCAAAACATACATCCGGTGGTGGTTATTATTGCCGTCATCGGCAGCAAAATAAACATACCATTTCCCATCAATAAAATGTAATTCGGGAGCCCAGATTTCTTTGGAGTAAGCCGTATTCTTAGGAGGAGTCCAGATTGTTTTTCTTTCTGCAGATTTTAATTTTGCTAAATCTTTGGTCTTCCAAATTACAAGCCGATTGCCCATTGTTTGCATATAGTAATAAAATCCATTATGATAAATAGCCCAGGGATCAGCACCTGAAGACAAGAGTGGATTAGTAAAAGTCTCCTCTTTTTGTACCGTCGAAGATAACGTGTTATTATGTTGCTTCTGTGCAGAGGAAGCCAAGAAACAAAAAGTCAGACAGCAAGCCAATAATATTTTTAAATTCATCATTTCTTTTTTTAGTTCTGATTATGGAATGGACTGGTGATCCACATCCTTTATCCTATACCAATCCACAAGTTTATCCTTTGGAGGCAAAGCAAAAGCCAGCTTTGAGGCCTTTTTTTGATACCAATAAGCCGTGGAAGAAAACTTAAAGGGTAATAGACTTTCTGCAGGTCTGGGATTGATAAATGACATTTCTATATTCTTATCAAATCCAATAGCATCTTCCTCATGAAACCGGTACATCGTAATCATCGAACGCAGGGCATCCTTAAGGGGAACACCATGATACATTCCATTAAAAGTGCCCTCCCGAAAATACCATCCGCCACTAAAATAGTCTTCTAATCCGGTACCTACGATGGTAGGTACTGCCTTTTCTTCCGTATCTATATAAATGTATTCAGGCGCTTCCAAGAAAGACAAATAATTCTTAGTCTCTCCCTGCATAGACAAACAACAGCCCACAAACTTTCCCTGCCCCTCCGTTTTTAAAACAGTTAAAGGCTCCCCTCCCGGATTGGTTCCGGCATTATATAAACAATGAAAACGTCCGGCATCCTCCGGCAACGTATCCAAAGCGTTATAGTTAGCATTTAGAAAAACATACGGAATAACTTTATCATGCATATTCTCGACCTCTATTCGAACACCCTTTGAAAAAGGCATAGGAAAATAGTTATAAAAACCACCGCTGGACATCCCCAAATACTTAGAAAGGTATTGTTTATATTCGCATTGACCAACACCAAAAAAGTCTCCTATAGGAGCCTCAACAGAAGGATTTTCATTCCCATCCCAATATATGCGTATTATAAGTTTTTTCAGAATCGTAGGATCGGTATAGGTTTGAGGTTCCCAATGCATCCAAAACCAGCCTGAAATTGTCATCCACAACCTTGTAATGATTCCAGCACCTTGGTAATTCACAAGATTCTTCTTTTCTCCCGGTTGAATAGGATAGGCCTTTTCTTTGGTATCCAGATCAAAAGTTGTAAACTGCCGTGCTTTGCCCGAGTTCCTTAAAGAAAAAATAGGAGCGCTTGAAGAAGCCGGGGATAATGAATTCGATTCCCGATCAGTAGCTGAAGCAATAGTAGGAATAGCAGCAACTGCAGAAAGAGAAGCTACCGAGGCTAATGCCTTTCTTCTGGAAATCTTGTAATTTTTATCATTATTCTTCATAATTAAGCTATTTTATTAATCCATCACTTATTATTCCGTAACAATATCTAATGTATCTCCGCTTCTAAACAATTGCTGTGAAATGAAAAAATTCTCCTGAGATTCTCCATTCACTTTTATAGTTTTCAACCTTCTGCTGTCTCCGCTTTTTTTAATCGTCAACATTTTTCCTGTACTCGTTTTCCATTGCACTTTATCAAACAAAGGAACAGAAACTAAATATCGATCATCGGCTGAAGTGTAGGGATATAAACCTAAAGCAGTAAAGACATACCAGGCAGACATTTCCCCGGCATCATCCATCCCTGGAAGCGCCAGTCCTTCGGAACCAATACCATAAAAATGATTCATAATGCTGTCTAGAATCACTTGTGATTTAGCTGGTTTTCCTACAAAATAGTAAGAAAAAGGAGCTTCGTGATCGGGCTGATTACCAACACAATACTGTCCGATAAAAGAAGAAATATTTCGAGCAATATAATCGGGATTCCAGGGAATACTGAAAAAAGAATCCAGCTTAGCTTCAAAAGCCTTCTTTCCGCCATACAACTCAATTAATCCCGACATATCATGAGGTGCAAAGAAAGAAAGTTGCCAGCCATTTGCCTCCCTATACATATACTCGTAATAGGGATATTGCGGATTAAAATGTTTCACCCACTCTCCATTCTTAAGCCGTCCTCTCATAAAATGAGTGGCCGTATCAAAGACATTTTTATAATTTTTGGATCGACCCATAAAAATACGATAATTCGCCGTATCTCCTAAAGTTTTGGCAAGCTGAGCTACCGCATAATCATCAAATGCATATTCCAATGTTTTAGCCACCCCGGCCTTCGCTTTCGTCTCTACATCAGGATGCGCAACAACCGGCGTAGAGACATAGCCCTTTTTTATATACTCTTTAATATATGGACGCGTTCCGCCTTTCTTGGTCGCATTATTTAAGAGCAGTTGATAAGCAGCCTGTACATCAAAGTCCTGTATTCCTCTTAAATAAGAACCGGCGATAAATGCTGCAGCATGATCTCCATGGAAAAAAGTAGGGATAAAACCGGTTATCTTTCCCCTATCAATGAGCGATTTAATGACGTCAGAAGTTACTTCAGGGGCAATCAATCCCAGCAAAACCACTTTATTTCTATACGTATCCCATAAAGAAGGAATGCTGTAATACCGAAAATCTTTATTCTCCACTTTTCCTTCGGCATCTCTAAAATCTCCATTTACATCACTTCTTAAAACAGGCCAAAGGAATGAACGATACAGGCTGGAATAAAACAACATTTTCTGCCGTTCCGTACCTCCTGACACTTTAATCTTAGATAATAATTTTTCCCAAACAGCAGAAGCATCCTTTCTTATTTGCCCAAAGCTTTTATTTCCAATTTCGGCATTCAGATTCTCCTTTGCATTCTCCCTGCTGACATAAGACAAACCAATCTCAATCTCCAGTGTATCATCAGAATCCTCAAAATGTAGAACCGGCACAATCCGCTCTCCCTGTATTAAAGAATCAATTTTTTGTATTTTAATATTCGTTTTTGCATAGAAAAAAACAGAGTCGCCAGTAAGCTGATATCCTGAAAAGGCTTTTTCTCCGTTCTCCTGAAGATCCCAATCCCGCACATTTTCATTAGATTTTTGCAAATCAACAATCAATTTTTTGTCTTTATCTCCCCGGAAAGTATATTTATGGAAGCCACAACGAAGTGTCGAAGTCAATTCCACATTGACATCATAACGATTGAGATAAACCTGATAATATCCCGGATGAGCAGTTTCCTTTTCGTGACTAAACTTCGAACCGAAATCTTTCGCTGTGATAGTTCCCGAAGCAGGTAATAGTGGTATATTACACAGATTCCAATGCCCTTTGGAGGTGTGGGTAAATCCGTATATAACGGAATCTTCATACTGATATCCTGCACCTGTATGATATTTCGTTATAGGACTCAACTGCACCATGGCATTGGGCAAAGAAGCGCCCGGAAAAACTAATCCTGCCCAAACCCTCCATCCGTCCGGCGGCTCATAGCCAATGCGTGCACTATCCGTCAACGGAGCCGTTCCCAAAAAGGGATTGACATAATCTGTCAGTGTTTTCTCCTTCGGCGCTGAACAAGAAAACAAAGTCAAAATACAAATTATAGCTAATACAAATTTAGTCATCTTTACGTTTGCTCTTTTTAAACTTTAAATAATAAAAACTTTGGTTGTCAAATCTCATTTTATCCGATTTATCACCACTGGAGATAAAATCACCTTTTATCAGTGCAGTCTTTCTTGGATTAACCTTATTATTTGATAAATGCGTATGAAACACATAGTAATATTGTCCCTTTTCGTCTTTAAAGAGATCCCCATGTCCCGGACCATTTTGTCCTATAGAATCTTTATTTAAAACAGGATTACCCGGATATTTTGTCCAGGGTCCCATCGGGCTTGGCGCAGTCGCATATCCCACCGCATAATAAATACTTCTATAATCATTTGCAGAATAGAATAAGAAATAGATTCCCTCATGTTTTAATATGGTTGGACCTTCTGTCACAGACCATTCTTTATCCTCCATATTTTCCCATTGCTGAGGATGTACTACTGCATTCAAACAGGAAGTAACCGTTCCGGGCTTAATACCGGAAAGATCATCTTTCAGCTCTGCAGAAAAAATTCTATTTCCTTCCTGAAGTTTAACAAAATACAAATATTTAGAGCCGTCATCATCTATAAAAATAAAGGGATCTATTGATTTACCTAAAGCGGTAAAAGGCTCCTTCTCCGCTTGTTTAAAAGGCCCCATTGGATTATCACTTTTTGCAATAGCAATATGTTCATTCGCGGTATATGCCATATAATAAGCATTCTTATACCTAAATACCTGCGGCGCCCAAAAACCATGATCTCCATAAACTTCCTTTTTGGACAATGCCAGATCAGGAGCTTTTTCCCAATTTTTAAGATCTGCAGAAGTATATACTTCAAATCCACGCTTGACTACATGCGTACCATAGAGATAATAAACCCCACTATCATAAAAAATAGTCGGATCGGCTAAAAACACCTGCTGCTCAGAAATCTGAGCGGAACTATCCTTTTCAGATTCAGAAGATGCATCTGAAGGCACCTTATTTGAGCATGCACTTGTTGCACCTATAATTAAAAGGAACAGTATTCCCCTGACATAAACTTTCATCCTTTCCTTTTTTAATAAAATATTGAATTGTTCCTTAATTTAGGCATTTTTACCCGCCATTCAATGAGTTTCTTTTTTAGCAGCTTCACTTTCTGAGGATATTTTTGCTTCAAATTATCCGCTTCTCCGGGATCCGTCTCCAAATTATATAGCTGAACAT